>CANJMM010000011.1 GCA_947475765.1 Legionellales bacterium
CAACCCAGTACTTTTCGTTGTTCACTGCTTAAAATAGAAAAAGTATGGCACGCACTGCGCGTGTCCATATATTCTATGCCTATTTTTTGAGCATAGAGGCTTCTGAGAAGGGAGTCTGGAGGAATTTTTAAGCTTAAGCCTGTTCCCAGTAATAAAATTTCTGGTTTAGGGTTAAGCAGCTTTAAAAAATCGAAATCATTAGGGGTTAACTTTTCGAAATTAGTAACCGTTTCCCAGAGACTCAGTTGGCTTGCAGATAAAATAAAGGGAGCAGTAAGGCGCTGATCATTGACTTGAATATAATCTGAAGTGAGTGAAATGATTTGATAAGCAGCCGGGTTATCGTCTATTAATATTCTCATATAATATTCTCATCATATTTTTACCACACCGGGTGTTAGTTGGTTGATTTGTATTTTTTAGATTTCAAGCTATTGGTATTCTTATTCTTCAGTATAATACGCTACATGAGACATAAAATTGAATTAATCGAATTATATTTACCTGATGTAATGGTCAGCAACCAAGACATTCAGCTAAACAGCGTAAAATTAAAAGCCTTTGAATTTTTCTTAAAATCCGGATCGCTAACTTTAAGTTCAGATTTAGTTCCAGTACAGGAAATATTGGGGCATGAAGCGGCACTCTGTGCGTATTTTTTGGATTTAGATCCTGCTTGTTTTTTTATAAAAGCCGATCCGGTTCAATATATATTAGACATGAATCAAGGGGTGATGATACCCGGGGCATTTTATTTAGAATCGGCAGAAGCGCTTATTGAAAAGCTCAATATATTTTTAGCAGAGGATAAGTTAACGCTTATACGCCTAGATGATAAAAATATGCTGATAGCCAGTCAAAAGCCGATTGATTATATTGCCCCCAGCTTACTTAATGCGATAAATCAGGCTATTAGTTTGGATCGGTTCTCAGGACAAGATAAAGCCTATTGGCAAAGACTAAGCACAGAATTGCAGTTTTTATTCAGTCAAAATAAGCTAAACCAAAATGATCCAGATGGCGTGTATTTTTGGGGGGCGGGGGTGTTACCTAAGGATAGTTTAAATATTAACGCTAGTTTTAATCAAGTTATTGCTAATGATTATGCGGTATTAGGTTTGGCAAAGTTGGCTAAAATAGAGTTTAATCAAGTGGGTTTTAAGTCGCTTGAAAATATACTAGAAAATATCGTAAAAAAGACAGCGGACTTAAATAAGCAAAATAAAATATTAATCACCACTCAAGATTTCAGCTTATTTTTGGGCGAAGGAAATACGCTTGAGTATGAAAAATTAAGTATTTTTTTTAATGAGCTGTTAGTGGAATTGATTCGTCTTGTAAAAAACAAGCAATTGGCTAAATTGGTACTGAATACAGGTCAAAAAAGATATCAGCTGACTCGCGCAAGTATATTAAAATCTTATCTTTTGAGTGGCTTTAAGTTTGTAATTTAAATTTAGGTTTAATAAAGCCTGGAAATTAAATAAAAAAAATAAATAAATAAAATAAAGTAAATAAAAAGTATGAATAATGCGACCAAAACATCTCAGGAAATCTCATCGGAACCGATACGATTTATCACCCGAGAACTGAATCAAGAGGCCTATGATTATTTGCTTGAGCAAGGTGAAACAGAATGGGTGGCGAGAATATTCGCGGGTAGAATTAACACTAAAAAAATAGAAAATATTCAACAGTTAGCGTATCCTAAATTAGCCCATTTATCGTTGCCAGATAAATTACAAGATTTTGAAAAGGCCGTGGAGCGTATTGCTTTAGCTATTCTAAATCAAGAAATGATTGGTATTGAAACAGATCATGATTGTGATGGGCAAACCAGTCATGCCGTATTATATTGTGCTTTAGTCGATTACTTTGGCCATCCCAAAGAAAAAATCCAGTCTTATATTGGCCATAGGCTAGAAGAAGGCTATGGTTTATCTGAAAAACTCGCCCAAAGAATTTTATCAAAAGAAGCGGCTTTAAGACCCACTTTGGTGATTACTGCAGATAACGGTTCTTCTGATGAACCTCGCATTGCGATATTGACAGCTCAAGGTATAGACGTGATTGTAACCGATCATCATGAAATTCCAATGGAGGGCATTCCTAAGTCAGCGTATGCTGTGTTAAATCCAACGCGTCAAGATTGCGCCTACCCAGATAGTTATATTGCAGGCTGTATGGTGGCTTGGTTATTAATGACCGGGGTCAGAAAAAAGCTGATAATGCTTAGAAATACGCCTATTTTGTCTTTGTCTGGTTTATTAGATTTTGTGGCCTGTGGCACAGTAGCAGATTGCGTTTCTATGGCGAATAGTGTGAATAATCGCGCGATTGTCAAATATGGTATGCAATTAATCGAACAGGGTTTAAGACCTTGTTGGCGTGCCATTTTGCCACATATTGAGTCCAGTAAATTAATGGCGGTTGATTTAGGCTTTAAAATTGGCCCCTTATTAAACAGCGATGGCAGATTAAATACAGCCATGGGATCGGTGAGTTTTTTATTATCTGAGCGCGATGAAGAAGCGCGTCAGTGGCTTGAGGCTTTATTGACTCAAAATGAACAAAGAAAAAAAATACAACAAAATATTACTTTTCAAGCACAAAAAATGGCTGAAAAAGAATTAATACAAAGTGCTTATCAACAAAAAAGCCTATGCTTATTGATTGATGATAGCCATGCAGGGGTACATGGCATATCTGCCTCTAGAATTAAAGATTTATATGGTCGCTCAACGATATTATTTACGCCTAAACTGAATGAGCCAGATTTACTCTCAGGTTCTGCTCGCAATATTGACGGCCTACATCTTCGGCAGGCTTTGCAATTGGTTTATGACAGCCGACCAGAGATAATTAAAGCGTTTGGGGGGCATAAAGGCGCAGCGGGTGTGACGATTTATCGCGATTTTTTTGAAGAATTTAAAGCTTTATTTGAACAGGTGATTGCTAAACAAGTATTAGAAAGCCATATTCAAGTAGGGCCAAAAATAATTATCGATGGCACCATGAATATAGCAGAATTAACGTTAGCGCATTTTAAACAAGGTGTTTATCAGCTCGAGCCTTTTGGGCGGGAGTTTGAAATACCGATTTATAGTTTGCAAGCTGAAATTGTGACTGTTCAAAATTTAGGGCAGTCGGGTTTGCATGCGCGCGTACTTGTTCAAGATCTGCAAGGCAGAAAAACCTCAATGGTTTGGTTTTATTACAAAAAATCGCCTGAAGCCGATTCTCCCGTTTATCCAAATCAACGGGTTGAAATTGCTTTTCAAGCAGGTTTAAATCATTATCAAGGTAATGAAAGTGTGCAATTTCAAATTGTTGGCTTGATTGTGTTAAAATAACAGCAGCATAATTTATATAAATAAGATTGAGAGACTTAGAGATAAATATGGAAGTAAACCAACTTTCTGAGTTACTAGCTGATTTGCTTAAGCGTTTAAATGCCCTTAGGGGGTATCTTTGATTATGATTTTAAAAAAGAACGTTATGAAGAAGTTTCCAAAGAATTAGAAAACCCCGTATTGTGGCAAAATCCTGTTGCAGCCCAGGCTTTAACCAAAGAGCGTTCAGCCCTAGAAAAAGTGATTCAAGCACTCGATGGTTTACAAATGGCCGTTGCCGATAATCAGGTGTTATTATCTTTTGCTATCGAAAGCCAAGATCTAGAAACAGCTGAACAGCTTTTGCAAGATACAGATAAATTAAGCCACCAAGTGGCAGATTTAGAATTCAAACGTATGTTCAGTGGCGCAACCGATACGCACGATGCTTTTTTAGAAATTCAATCGGGTTCAGGGGGCACTGAAGCTCAAGATTGGGCGGAAATGCTCATGAGAATGTATCTAAGATGGTGCGATGCGCATGGTTATGAAACCACTATTTTAGATAAATCCGATGGAGACGTTGCGGGCATTAAAGGCGTTGCAATTAAAGTCACAGGAGAATATGCTTTTGGGCGATTAAAAACAGAAACAGGTGTACATCGCTTGGTTCGAAAATCACCGTTTGATTCGGGGAATCGCCGACATACTTCTTTTGCAGCGATTTTTGTTTCGCCTATTATTGACGACAGCATTGAAGTGGATATTAATCCGGCAGATTTAAAAATTGATACCTATCGTGCCAGTGGCGCAGGGGGGCAGCATGTGAATAGAACCGATTCAGCTGTTCGTATCACACACATTCCTACAAATACCGTAACGCAATGTCAAAGCGATCGCTCACAACATAGAAATAAAGCAGAAGCGATGTCACAGTTACGAGCTAAATTATATGAATTGGAAATGCAAAAACGTAATGTGACTAAGCAAGCCCTAGAAGACGCCAAAACAGATATTGGCTGGGGGTCGCAAATTCGCTCTTATGTGCTAGACGATTCTAGAATTAAAGATTTACGAACGGGTGTAGAAACAACCAATACGCAAGGCGTATTAGATGGAAACTTACTCGATATGTTTATAGAAGCAAGTTTAAAAGCAGGAATTAATCAGCATGAATGATAATTTAATAGATGAAAACGAACAAATTCAAGTCAGAAGAAAAAAGTTAGCTTTGCTTAGGGAAATAAATCCTGTTCCTTTTCCTAATGATTTTAAACGGACACATGTTTCAGCTTGTTTGCACGCAGAATGCAGCGAAAAAACCCATGAAGCCCTCGACGCAGATCCGTTTCAAGTAAAAATAGCCGGCAGAATGATGTTAAGGCGATTAATGGGTAAAGCCAGCTTTTTTCATATTCAAGATATGGGTGGCCAAATTCAATGTTATATAAAATCAGAAGATCTAATAGGCGGGGTAGAGGCCTATGAGCAATTTAAACAATGGGATATTGGCGATATTTTAGGCGTAGAGGGTGTTTTATTTAAAACCAAAACAGGTGAGTTATCTATTAGAGCACACAACGTTAGGCTCTTAACAAAAGCGCTTCGGCCTTTGCCGGATAAATTCCATGGATTAAGTGAAAAAGAAATTTGTTATAGACAACGCTATTTAGATCTTATTGTAAATGAAGAAACTCGAAAAACGTTTAAGATTCGTTCTAAGGCTGTTCAAGCTGTTCGTGAGTTTTTAACCAAAAATCAGTTTACGGAAGTAGAAACCCCTATGATGCAGGTGATCCCAGGCGGAGCAACGGCCAGACCGTTTGAAACGCATCATCATGCCTTGGATATGACCATGTATTTAAGAATTGCGCCAGAATTATATTTAAAGCGATTAGTGGTTGGTGGCATGGAACGCGTATTTGAAATTAATCGTAATTTCAGAAACGAAGGCATTTCTACACGCCATAACCCTGAATTTACCATGGTAGAATATTACTGTGCTTATCAAGATTATAAAGAAGCGATGACCATGCTTGAGGAGATGTTTAAGCAAGTTTTCTCTAAAGTGCTTGATACAAATAATATTATTTACCAAGGTCAGGAAATTGATTTTAGTCAACCTTTTTTAAAAATCTCAATGGCCGATGCAGTGTTAAAATATAATCCCAGTTTATCTAAAACTTGCTTAGAAAATGTAGATAAAATGAAAGCGTATGCCGAGCAGCTTAAAATAGCATTTTTGCCCACAGTGACCAAACATAAATTACTGGTAGAAATTTTTGAAAGCACGGTAGAGTCCCAGCTTATTCAGCCGACTTTTATAACAGAATACCCGACTGAAATATCACCATTGGCTAGAAAAAATAATGATAATCCAGATATTACCGATAGATTTGAGTTAATTATTTTTGGACGAGAAATTGCAAATGGCTTTTCAGAATTAAATGACGCAGAAGATCAAGATGAGCGCTTTAAAAAACAAGTAGAGCAATTACAAGCGGGTGACAATGAGGCCATGCATTATGACAGCGATTATATTACGGCATTAGAGTATGGTTTGCCGCCATGTGCTGGTGTGGGAATAGGCATAGACAGATTAGTCATGTTGTTGGCGAATGCTGCTTCTATTCGAGATGTGATTTTATTTCCGCATTTAAGAATTAAGTAAGCATTAAGTAACATCGCTAATAAATAAGCCTAGATAATAATATAAATTTGGTAGGGCAATATAATCTAATAATATATTATCTGTATTATTATTTATATTATTATTTATATTATTATTTTGGCCTAGTAGGGGAAGCGGTGAGCTATTATGGTTGTCCCACTTAAATTCTCTGCAAATAATCGTTTTTTTAATTTTCCCCAAATATTCCATTCGCGCCACAATTTCTTGACCGGTATAACAGCCTTTATTAAAGCTCACGGCGCCCAGTTGTGGCAAATTAAGCGTATGCGGTAAGCACTTTTCAGTGGTTTCAGGATAAATATTAGGGAGTAAAGCCAAAAGGCTTAATTTATGCCAGTAAGTCGTGCTTATGTTATCAAAACCTAATGTATTTAAATTCAGTAAGTAGTTTATAATACTTTGAGTATCAGCTTGTCCGTGAAACAAGACCAGAAATCTATATAAACCTGCATCGTGGCTCGGCATGCGAATATAACAAATAGGATCAAGGTTTAAGCTTAAGCTATCTTGTTTTTGAAAAAAAGACAATTGGCTTAATTCTGGGTTTATTTTCTGGATATCTTCTTCTGTTCCCACTAAACCAAAGCTATATAGCATTAATTGCGTGATCTTAACTTTAGAAAAAACAGCGTATTTTTTGAGCGAAGCTTGAATATGTGCGATTTGAACGTTAGGTATCGCTAAAAGATAATGATCAGATTTAAGTTGAATAACTTGAAAGATACCGTGTAATCGGCCTTTTGGGTTACAGTGCCCGGCTAGTTTCGTTTGGCTTAAGCTAATATCACGCATATCACAGGTGAGCTGGCCTTGAAGAAATTTTTGTGCGTCTAGACCTTGAACAGATAAAAAAGCATAATGGCTTAAATAGCAGAGGGCATTTTTTTTATTAAGATCTTGTTTAAAGACAACACTAGGGGCTAAATGAGTAGGCTCTTGAGTGAATTGCCCGTTAAAAGCCTGGAGAATAGCTGGCCAATCAGTCATGTTAACTTAGCCATTTTAATTTAGTCACGTTAATTTTACATGCCCAGGCAATTAATTAGAAAAACAGATAAAAAAACTGCCTGGTCAAACAAAGCTACAAACAATAAAAATTAGTTTGCATGAATAGGAAGAACTGCGTCGCCTTCATTTTCATCACAAAAAGAGGTAGCGGCTTTCATTTCAGCAGGAACCAAAGTATCTGTGTCGTTAGTGGTGCTGTTGTTAGCAAAACAAACAGAAGAAAAAAGCAACGCAACAAAAGAAGCGCTTAATAGTTTTGTCGTCATAAATTACCTCAAAAATGTAAAAATTAAAAACACAGCATACCTAAAAATGGTATTTGCTATGACATTCGTATTGTGCAAAAATTTCCCTACTTGTGCAAGGTTTTTTTAGATAAGCCAAAAGATAATATATTGAGTTTACAAGATGACCGAAGAAATCAATCAAATTAAATGGCGGTGCCGTAGAGGCATGCTAGAGCTGGATATGTTTTTAATGCCTTTTTGTGAAAATAGTTACGTTACTTTAACGACATCACAAAAGCATATTTTTCTTGAGTTATTAGAACAAGAAGATGTTTATTTACTTCATTGGTTAATGGGGGCAGGAGAGAGTGATGATCCCCAATTTAATGCACTGATTGCTTTAATTCGAAATTATCATCTAGATAGTTATGTGGGTTGTTGACTTAAATGAATCTAAGCCAGAAGATAACCTATGGAAGCTTAGTTGTTTAAATTATAAAAATAATAATAATAAGACAGTCATAGTTAGATTAACAGGTGACAGCTACAGAACACGCTGGTGGCTGGTACTCAATTTTGAAACACTAGACAGTGTTAATACTTATTCTATTGTAATATCCCGCTTTACCTACCCAAAGGCAATGTATCAAAAATTAAGTGCTTCTCTTTGGTGTTATGTCTAAAAAACACTAAAAAATATTAAAAAATACCCAAAAATCAACTCAATATGTACTCTTGTACGCTTTTGCCCTTATCTGTTTTGCCGATACGATAGTCAAATGTTTGACGAATAATCTTTAGCTTAATTTTATAAATATAAACAGTATAACCAGTGAAAGTAATACAATAAGAAGGGTAGCAGTATGAACCATCAATTGTCTGACAATGAATTGGTCGATATGGTCTTAAAAGGCAATAAACATGCATTTGACCTGTTGGTTGAGAAATATCAATTTAGACTCACTAAATTAGTTTCCCGTTATATAACAGATCCCAGTGAAGCTTTAGATGTAACACAAGAGGCGTTTATTAAAGCGTATAATGCCCTCACGCATTTTCGAGGGGATAGCAGTTTTTATACGTGGTTACATCGTATCGCGATAAATTCAGCTAAAAATTATTTAGTCTTACAAAATAAACGTTCAATGGATGCTAACATTGATTTTATTAATATAGAACAAATGTTGTTTAAAAATGCAACAAAAGAATTTACTTCACCCGATAAAATTATTCAAGCCGATGAAATGGAACATGTGGTTTTTATGGCTATTGATCATTTGCCCAAAGAACTCAAAGAGGCCATTACCTTACGTGATGTCGAGGGCTTGAGTTATGAAGAAATATCCGACCTAATGTCTTGCCCCATTGGTACCGTGCGTTCTCGTATTTTTAGGGCTCGCGCGGCCTTAGAGCGAAAAATTAAGCCAATCTTAAGAAATATCTAAAAGTATAATTAATCGAGTATTTGCTGAAATTGTTTTGTTAAAACGGTAGAATAGCCATTAAAGAGCGTCACCTAATAATAAAATAAAATCAACTAACTAAGATATTCAACAATGCAATATATTCGTAATTTTTCTATTATTGCCCATATTGATCATGGCAAGTCGACACTATCTGATAGATTTATTCAAGAATGTGGAGGGTTGTCTGAGCGAGAAATGAAAAGCCAGGTGCTCGACTCAATGGATCTTGAAAAAGAACGAGGCATTACGATTAAAGCCCATAGTGTGCGTTTAAATTATAAGGCGCAGAATGGTCAGATTTATGAATTTAATTTTATTGATACGCCAGGGCATGTCGATTTTTCTTATGAAGTTTCGCGTTCATTAGCGGCTTGTGAAGGGGCTTTACTGGTTGTCGATGCGGGGCAAGGCGTAGAAGCGCAAACCGTTGCAAATTGTTATACAGCACTTGAGCAAGGCTTAGTGGTTATTCCTGTTTTAAATAAAATAGATTTACCTCAAGCGGAACCTGAAAGGGTGATTCAAGAAATTGAAGAAATTATTGCAATTGAAGCCCATCATGCCATTAAAGTCAGTGCCAAAACAGGAATAGGCATACAAGATTTATTAGAACAAATAGTGTTATTAATTCCCCCTCCCGAAGGCAATCCAGCAGCCCCCTTACAAGCGTTAATTATCGATTCTTGGTTTGATAGTTATATGGGCGTAATCTCCCTGGTTCGGGTCAAACATGGCCAAATAGACAAAGGCAGTAAAATTAAAATTTTATCAACTGGACAAGAACATATTGTCACAGATGTTGGATATTTTACGCCTAAAAGAGAATCATGTGATTCCCTTCATACAGGCTCAGTCGGCTTTGTGATAGCAGGCATCAAAGACATTCATGGCGCGCCAGTAGGCGACACTATCAGCACCGCTAAAAATGGATCTACTGAAGCTTTGCCTGGTTTTAAACAAATTCAACCCAAAGTTTTTGCGGGTGTTTTTCCGGTGAATGCCGAAGATTTTGAATCTTTCAGAGAGGCGCTGAATAAGTTGAGTTTAAATGACTCGTCTTTATTTTTTGAACCTGAATCTTCACAGGCCTTAGGTTTTGGCTTTCGTTGTGGCTTCTTAGGTTTGCTGCACATGGAAATTATTCAAGAAAGGTTAGAGCGCGAATATCAGTTAAATTTAATTACCACTGCCCCAACGGTAGTGTATGAAATTGTTACCCGAAAAGGCGATATTTTAAATATTGACAATCCTGCCAGTTTACCTGATCCGGCTATCATAGAAGAAATGCGCGAGCCCATTGTTGAAGCACATATATTAGTTCCTCAAACGTATTTAGGGAATGTGATTCAGCTCTGTGTTGAAAAGCGAGGCGTTCAAACAAAAATGCTGTTCTTAGGCAATCAAGTGTCTTTAACTTATGAGTTACCGCTCAATGAAGTTGTGCTTGATTTTTTTGATAGGCTAAAATCAGTGAGTCGAGGGTATGCGTCTTTTGATTATCATTTTTTGAGATTTCAAGCTGCAGATTTAGTGAAGCTCGATATATTAATTAATGGCGATAAAGTCGATGCATTAAGTGCTATTGCTTATAAAGATCATGCTATATCTAGAGGCAGGGAGTTAACTGAGCGCTTAAGGGAAGCCATTCCAAGGCAAATGTACGATGTCGCCATACAGGCAGCAATTGGCAGTAATATTGTTGCACGAACCAGTATTAAAGCTTTAAGAAAAAATGTGATTGCAAAATGCTATGGTGGTGACATTTCACGGAAAAGAAAATTATTAGATAAACAAAAAGAAGGGAAGAAACGCATGAAACAAGTGGGACAAGTTGAAATACCGCAAGAAGCATTTCTAGCGATATTGAAAGTGAATTCAGATTCTAAAAAAGAGAAATAAATCATGAGATTATATACGGATTTTGGGTTTTTATTAATGCTTGCGGTAGGGATTACAGGTTTTATTTGGTTGCTGTCTAAAAAAGTGATGAAGACCCAAAAAGAGCCATGGATAGTCGAGTTTTCAAGATTGGCTTTTCCTATGTTATTAATTGTTTTTATTATCAGATCATTTATAGCAGAACCTTTTCGCATTCCTTCAGGATCCATGAAACCAACCCTTGAGACGGGCGATTTTATTTTAGTAAATAAATTTACTTATGGCTTAAAATTACCTGGGTTTAATCTTAAATTATGGCCAGTTGGAAAGCCAAAAAGGGGGGATGTGATTGTGTTTAAATATCCTCAAAGCCCTGAGGTGAATTTAATTAAGCGTGTGGTGGGCATGCCAGGAGATACGGTTTCGTATAAGCAAAATATTTTGTATATTAATGGCCAGCCACAAGAACAAATTTTTCAAGGAAAAGAAATTGATGCGGAACCGGGGGGGTCTATTCGAGTGAATCGTTATAGTGAAACCCTAGAAGGAAAAACGCATGCAATTTATTTAAGAATGTCTGAACAAATTGACATGGAAGAAAGAGTTGTGCCTCAGGGGCAGTATTTTGTAGCAGGAGATAATCGTAATAATAGCCATGATTCTCGTTACTGGGGCTTTGTTCCAGAAGAAACCGTCAAAGGGCGTGCTTTTTTTATTTGGATGAGTTGGAATGGGGTCCAAAAAGACATTCGTTGGAATCATGTTTGGTCAAAAATTAATTAAAATAGGAATGTAAGATGAAAAATAAAAATAAAAATAAAAATAAAGGCATGATTTTAACCAGTTGGTTAATTATCATTACTTTAGTCGGTTTTTTCTTAACCTTAGTGATTAAATTATTGCCAATTTATATTGCAGATTACAGTATTAAACAGGGCTTTGAAGCCATCACTCAAGATGAAGATCGTGATAAAAAAACGCCAGAAAAAATAAAGGAAGAATTTGGTAAATATTTAATCATCAATTCTATTTCGGTTATTACCTCAGATAAGCTGGTGATTACTGAAGGCAAAGAAAAGCGGATTATCCAGCTAGATTATGAAGTGAGAACGCCATTTTTTGGAAATATTGATTTGATTTTATCTTTTCACTATGAATAATAATAATAATAATAATAATAATAATAATAATAATAATAATTTAGCTTTGTTTAAGTTTCAAAATAAATTAGGGTATCATTTTAAGCATGAAACCTTACTGTTAAAAGCCCTTACCCACCGAAGTAAAGGGGGGGTGAATAATGAGCGTCTAGAATTTTTAGGTGATGGGCTATTAAATGGCATAATGGCCATGATCTTATATCAACAATGCCCCGATGCCTCAGAAGGTGAACTGACACGAATGCGTGCCAGCTTAGTGTGCGGTGAAAAATTAGCGGAACTGGCCACTAAATTTAATCTAAGTGACTGTATTTTGTTAGGTGCGGGTGAGCTAAAATCAGGCGGCGTATACAGAAGATCGATTTTAGCCGATGGCTTAGAAGCGGTGATTGGCGCAATTTATGAAGACAGTGATTTTGAGACCACAAAAGCCTGCGTGATAGCCTGGTACACAGAATATTTAGCCTCACCTGATTTAATGAGGCTTTCAAAAGATCCTAAAACGCAATTACAAGAATATTTGCAAGCAAAAGGTCTGGCTTTGCCTGTTTATACCGTGGAATCCGTTGAGGGCCCTCAACATAATCAATTATTTACAGTGAAATGTTTAATAGAGATATTAGGCATTGAAGCCCTAGGAAGGGGAAAATCCAGACGCTTTGCAGAACAACATGCCGCCTATTTAGCAGGAAAAAAGATAAATGATAATAAATAATACAGATAATAATACAGATAATACTTTTTCTGGCTTTATTGCCATAGTAGGGCGCCCCAATGTGGGCAAATCTACTTTACTGAATTTATTTTTAGGCAGTCATTTGAGTATTACTTCACCTAAACCTCAAACCACGCGTCAACAAATACAAGGTATTATTACCCAAGATAAGACACAACTTATTTTTGTCGATACCCCAGGTTTACATCGAGATTCAAAAAAGAAATTAAATCAATATATGAATCAAGCAGCCTCTAAAGCCCTAATAGATGTCGATGTGGTCTTATTTTTGGTCGAAGTCTTAAAGTTTACAGATGAAGATGAAGCTGTTTTAAAAAAGCTAAAATCAGTGGATGCGCCGGTATTTTTGGTGATCAATAAAATCGACACGGTAAAAGATAAAGAAAAAATATTGCCTTATATTCTTAAAATGCAAGCCTTGTTTAATTTTACAGAAATTATGCCTATTTCAGCCGAAAAAGGATTGCAATGTGAGGCCTTAAAAAATCAAATTATTAAGCATATTCCACCAGGGCCATTTTATTATCCTAAAGAAGCGAAAACCAATCGTAGCCCAGGATTTCACGTGAGTGAAATGATTCGAGAGCAGGTGATGCTACAATTAGGCGATGAATTGCCTTATGCTACAACCGTTTCGGTTGATACATGGGAAGACAAAGAAAAAATCATTAATATTGGCGCCACCATTTGGGTTGAACGCGATAGCCAAAAAGCCATTGCCATTGGCGAAGGTGGAGAACGCATCAAACGTATAGGAACTATTGCAAGGCGATCTATAGAGGCCTTTGTAGAAAAACCAATATTTTTACAACTTTGGGTTAAAACAAAAGAAAACTGGTCAGATGACAATAAAAGTTTAGAGCATCTGGGGTATTATCATTTTGATTAATTTTAATTAATTAAAAAATGAGAGTTGAAAAAGAGTTAGGTTATATTTTACACCAGAAACCTTTTTCTGAAACCAGTGTTTTGTTAGAGGTTTTTACTCAAAATTATGGCAGGATAACGCTCTTAGCAAAAGGGGCAAAACGCCGCAAAAGCCAGTTTAGAGCTGGTTTAATTCATTTTAAGTTATTAAATTTTTCTTTTGTAGGTAAAAGTGATTTAAAAACGCTGACACAAATAGAATTAGATGCAACCCAAAAAATTTATTATTACCCAGATGCCAAACAGCTGATTTTAGGATTATATTTAAATGAATTGATTCTAAAATTTCTAAAAAAAGAAGATCCCCATGTAGATTTATTTTTGGCTTTTGATAGCACTATGGCATATTTGTTTAAGCCAGATTATGTTAGCAGGTTGCCACAGGTTCAGGTTAGCCAGCTTATTTTACGCTGGTTGGAAATGGCCTTGTTGACTGCAGTCGGCTACGGTGTTCAGCTTAAGATCGTTGCTTACACAAATGAGTTGATTATAAAATCTGAGTCATATTTTTATGATCCCAGTATAGGTTTTTTTATAAAATCGAGCAATTTAGATAATTTAAATTACGCCATTCCTGGCGAAATAGTATTATTAATGGATTGCTTGAGAAAATGTAATTTAGATAATTTAGATTATTTTTTAGATAATTTTTTAAGCTCAGATGTAGATATCTTTTTAAGATATGCTAAAAAAATACTGAGGCAGACTTTAGATTTCCATTTAGCGGGTAAGAAAATTTACACACGTGAATTAGCAAAGATAGGAGGTTCATCGTGAATCCAATTTATTTAGGCGTGAATGTTGATCATGTGGCAACTTTAAGACAAGCACGAGGTAAGGTAGCTTACCCCTCTCCTGCTCAGGCAGCATGGTTAGCCGAATCAGCAGGGGCCGATGGTATTACTGTACATTTAAGAGAAGATCGTCGTCATATTCAAGATAGCGATGTTAAATTATTAGCACAAACTATTATAACCCGCCTTAATTTTGAAATGGCCGTTACTAAAGAAATGGTCGATTTTGCCCTAGAAATTAAACCTGCTTATTGTTGTTTTGTGCCAGAAAAACGAGAAGAATTAACCACTGAAGGGGGGTTAGATGTAATTAAACATTTTGATACGATAAAAAAATATACAGAGCGTTTACAATTAAATCACATTCAGGTCTCTTTGTTTGTTGATGCCGATTCAAATCAAATTCAAGCCGCTAAAAAAACGGGGGCCAAACTCATTGAGTTACATACAGGCCCTTATGCAGAGGCCAGCTTAGATAAAAATAAAGATAAAAATAAAAGCCAAGATCAAGAATTAACTAAAATACAAGCAGCAGCTAAACTCGCCAATCAATTAGGCCTAATTGTCAATGCAGGACACGGTTTAAGTTATGAAAACGTAGCCGCTATTGCGAACATTCCTGAACTGTATGAGCTGAATATAGGGCATGCTATCGTTGCACAAGCTTTATTTGATGGTTTTGAAAAAGCCGTATCTAAAATGAAGCAAATTATGCTGGATGCTAGAAAATAATAAATAATAAATAATAAAAAAATAAAAGAGCATAAAACATGATATATGGCATAGGCAATGATATTTTAGATTATCGTCGCATTGTCAAAATAATGGAAAAATATCCCGATAAATTTTCCCGTAGAATCTTGTCAGAACAAGAATGGCCGCTATATGCGCATTGTTTAAATAAACCTAGGTTTGTGGCCAAACGATTTGCCTACAAAGAAGCCATTGTTAAAGCCATGGGCATTGGCTTAAGATTTGGCTTACGTTTTCACGATTTTAGTATTTTGCCAGATAAACTGGGTAAGCCTATGGTGCATTACACGGATAAAGCAGCGCAATTATTAGCAAAATTAGGGATCTACACTATTCATATCAGCTTAAGTGACGAAAATAACTATATTATGGCCATGGCAATAGCAGAGCGTAGTCATAAAACCGACGAACGGTAGTTTTAAGCCGATGAATCCGCTTTACCCCATAATTAAAAGTAGGTAAGATAGCTTTAATTAACATAAGTTAGTTAATTGATTTTAATCAAAAGGGGTAAAAGTTATGTTCACTCAAGCAGAATTTAATGTTTTCTTGAAAAACTTAGAAAATTTAAAAATTTTAAGTGAGCACACATTAGGGGGATTTCTAAGGGATATAGATAAAAATTTAGCTGAATGTAATCAAGTTCAATTAGAGCAATTTAATAACAAGTTTCAAGAATATAAAAAGGCCCTGAATGATCATTTATTTCGTAATAATAAAAAGCTAAGCATAGAGCAAAAACAATTAGCAATTCAATTTTTGAATGCTATAAATAATGCATTAAATGCAAAGTTAAATGGCAAATCTGAAAACACAGAACAAGCACCAAGAGCTTCTAGTTATGTGCCTTCTGCATCACCTGGCCAATCTATTTATGAGAGCATGACGTATTTACTGGGTCACAGTCCAGAAACCGTGGGTTCAAGCGCCATGTTTTTTATTGCTTTTTCGGGATTAAGATTTATATTGCAATCGGCTTATTGGGAACAAGTGGCTGAATATCATGCTGCGCCCGGATTACAATTTAATCCTGATAAATTGAGCATTATGCAAATCGCTAAAGGTTTAACGAAGACATCTACTCGAGCTAAAATCATTCAGGCAGGGTTTTTGCCTAAGCCTGATTTAAATCATGCTTTAGAAGTTGAATTAAAAAATTTCAGCCTAAAGATGGGGAATCTCTCAGAGGGGTCTAAACAATCTGCTTTAAATCCACTCGGTGCGAATATGGCAAGGGGCATCAAGATATAAAATTAAAGTTAGTTGATTTAATTTAATTTAACTTTTTTTAGCAACTAACTTTACAATGCTACTCAAATAAGGGTAAAATTCGCCTAACTTAATCTTAACTTGATAAAGCATAGGCGAAAAAATATGGCATCGGTATCCTTTACTCCCCAATTTATAGAATATTGTAAACAATATTACAAATTATCGCCTTTACGGTGCGAATATAATGAAGCGGCAGCCCAAAAAATATTAGAAGCCATCGATACTAGATGTACACAATTTGAACTAGAGTATATTCAAGATTTTTACCAAACAGAAAAAAATAAGCTAGATGAGCATAATAAAAAATTACTTGTTTTTAATGCAGTATTAACAGAAAAAGAAACACAAGACAGAGATTTATATCAGGCATTTTTTAAAAATCTAGAAGAAAAAATAGCCAATCGCTTAAATCAGCTGGCTAAAAATCCTAATAGTTCAAGTGCACCTAAGCATTCTAGTTATCAGGTAGCGCCTTTATCAGGGCAATCGTATTACGATGCGCAAATTTATTTGCTTGGGCACGATGCAATGACCCTTAATTCAAGCGCCATGTTCTTTTTACTCTTTTCTGCTTTAAAATTTATGGCACTATCACCTTATCTTGAGCAATTGGCAGAATACCATCAGTCAGATTATGACAAACGATTTGATCCCAACAACCTGACAGATGAGCAAATTAAGCAGAACTTAGATAAAAATTCGACTCGGGATGAAATCATTCAGGCAGGTTTTTTACCTGAACCTAGCTTACCCCATGGCTTTGATATTGAATTTCAATCATTCCAGAAAAAAATGTGGGGCATGGCAAAAGAACAAATGAATGCTCAGCAGCCTAGCAATCTGCTTGGAAATAGGTTAGCTAAATCTAAATAATAGGCGTTATTATCAAGCACCACCACCACCGCCACCGCCACCGGCAGGTGGCATCCCTGCCGCCATTTGGGCGGCCTCTTTTTTCTTGGCCTCATTTTTCTCTATAATTTCTTTCATTTCACCGATTGCCTTAGCGCCCCCTTGCATCATTTGCATAGACGTTTGTGAGGCAGTTTGAACCGATTTTTGCATTTCACCCATTTGTTTTGCCACACCAGATTGTTCTGCATGTCCGCCAATCCAACGGTTTACCTTATCGGGTAAAACATGAATGAGGGTAAAGCACTCGTGCGTCAGGGCAATAACAATGCCGCCATAGATAATCAGTAAAACGATATCAGCAAAAAAACCATAACTACTTCCACCAATGGTGGTCATAAAATAGTCAAAGCCAAAATTCAGCATTTTGACGGCAACATCTAATAATTTAGCGGCAATCACTAAGCCAATCACCATAAGGGAAGGGCGCATAAAAATATTAGCGATTAATAAAACAGCCCCACTGGCCTTGCCTAGATTTTCACCAGAAGGGGCAACTAATCCAAGAGACACAATAGGTGCGGCAACAATGGCTTCAATCACCATAATAAACCAAGCGAGCGCACTAAAAGTAAAAACTAAATAGGGGATCATCGGAATATACAACCCTAATAATACCCCAACGCCCCATAACATGGCCATAAAGAACATTAATACTGGAATGACTATAGAAATAAAAGTGAGAAAAAATGAGCATCCAGGCTGCATTCCCTCCATGATGCATAGCCAGAGTGTGAAGGCTAAGGTGATTGCAAGCATGCTCCAAAAAGAGATTTCAATGCCATTCATGATATCTGTGCCTATCTTTCGCATGGAGCTTAAAGCATCCCCTTGAGAGGAAACCAGATTGCTTCGAATACTAGCAAAGCTATCGCCCAGGCCAGAATGAGAAACGAGCTTGCTGGCCCATCCACCTGCTTCACCAGGAAGTTGAGCACTTCCACTCGTGGCAATTCGTACCTTTGAAAGCATATCTCCGTCACTGCCTAAAATGTCGCCTCCATTGGTTTGAACAATATAATTAGCAGTTTGTGTTTGAATGTAAGTACCAAGTTTAAGGCCATTCACAGATATGCCTAAATTATCTAATCCTTCTTTGTTATAGCTAAAAACAGGTGGGGTGGGTTTATAATCTTGGATACCATCGGGAGAAAGTAATTTAAAATAATTTGCCCCAGCATATAACCACCCTGCTTTTTTAGATTCAAGTAATAGGCTATTAAAATCTTTATTAGAAACTTCTATTTTGACACTGACTAAAGGACTTTTCATCGCGCGAGCAGTATTGGTTTTTGCACCACTTGTTGTCCAAGCGGCCTGATCTGGTTGCATGGCTTCACTTGCATAGCCAGAAGCAACTTGTAAGGCACTTTCCCCCGAGGTGATTTGCACGTCTTGCCAAGATTCTGGGGTGATTTTCTCAGCATTAGGGTTATTGGACATGGCGACCGTGCCACAAATTTTTTGATAAGTGGGATCGTTTTGTACGCCAATATATAATTGATTGCCCACTGGGTAAACGCTGACGAATCCACCATTGATGATATTACTATAGGTATTTAGATAAGCCACGCAGCTCGCAATATTGAGCGTGTTCATCACTTGTGATTCGAGCGCTTGGTTGCTAACGGTTTGTTTAGAGGCGCCAATGCTTTGGCCCTCACCAGCCCTATCTAATATTGTATTATAAACAGCATTGCCGCCATTAATGCCTTTTATTATAATCGTCATCATCATAATTTGAATGAGTGAGTAACCAGAGCTTGTGGGCAGCAAGAGCGCAAGGCCAGCAGCTGAGCGCAGCGGTAACCACATAGAAGACCATTTTTTACCCATGACTTCACCTTCTTGGGCAGTATTGAGGGTAGAGGCAATCACGGTATAAACCACGGTAATGGTACCAAGCGACAACACCACAATATTAAATACCCGAAACATTTGAGCTAAAATACTGTTTCCTTGGCCAATTAAAGCATTGCCAACAACTCCAAAAATATCACCCAAAAATTGAATAGAGCTGTCGCTTGGGTTTTGATAAAATATATCCTCAAATGCAGCAAGCCCTGTGCTGTGATAGAGTAAGGCAGCAAAAGAGAGTAACAGTGTTAACCCTAATTTGTTTTTTTTAATTAAAATTGAACTGGGGTTGAATTTAAACATGCTTATTTATTCTCCTACTTCTTTGCCATATCCACTAATTTCATTCCAGCAGAGGTTGCCCCTTTGGCAAGCCCACCACTTGTTTTTGCCCCAGTATCGGCACTTCCTTCAATTTTTTTCAAGTTTCCAACAATATCAACATTTTCCCCTGTTGCGCCCATCCATCTTAAGGCTTTTTCTGGGAGAACATAAATTAGGGAAAAGGCCTCATGGACAATGGCGGTTAATACGCCTGCATAAATCACAATAATCGCAATGGCGCCAAATACACCTATACCTAAAATCGTTGTATTCAAGACGTTGACAAAGCCATAGTTGAGCATACCAACGGCGACCATTAAAAGCTTAGAGGCAAAGACAAACCCAATTATCATTAATGTGGGCCTAAAGAATAAACCGACGATGATAACGATTGCGGCAGTGGCTTTGCCAATTTCATCTTCAGAAGGGACGATTAAGGTAAGGGCAATTAAGGGAGAGGCAATCAAAGTTTCAATCACAATGATAAGCCAAGCTAAGCCTCCAAATAAAAACAACAAATACGGAATCATAGGTAAATACATCCCTAAGGTGACCCCAGCCCCCCAGAGCAAAACAATGAAAAACAAGAGCAGAGTAATGGGCATTATAATGAAAATGTCGACAATATAGCCCGCAGAGCTCATTGATTTCATAAAACTGGTGAGTGCCGCTAAGATCAGCAATACCCCTACACAAGTCCAAACTAAAATTTCAGAAGTCTGCATGATATACTTTCCCATTTGGGAAAGGGCAAGCAAGGGGTCGGTTTTCCCATCTCCCGTTAGATCTTTGATGAATTTGGCCACTTCTTTTTTGAGTTCATTGCTGATGAGGGTAAGTGAATCTGCACCTGCTGGAGGGATGTTGCTAAGATTGTTGGTAAAACCAGCAATCCCTGTTTGATCCGAGTTAATATTATTTTTACTATATTCAGTATTTAAATAGGCAAGATATTGTGTAAAAGTATTGGTGATAGTGGATAGCAAGGCAGGACAAAAGGCAGCTTTTTCAAGACATAAGGCCTGCATATTAGAAGAAGGGGCGCTAAAAGTTAAATTAGATACCCCAGATTTAGACTCGCCATTAATCAGGTTAAAGTAAAATCCACCTGCATGTATCCATCCTGCTTCTTTTGCGACAGTGGTATCTGCTGTTGTCGATGAAGTGGTAGTAATAAATTGGCTAATCTCCCCTTCCAAAGTAGCGGAAATACCGATTTTTAATTCCAGTTGAGCATTTAGGAGAGAAAGATAATTTCCCCAACTTTCTTTTGGAAGTTTTACTGCTTCAGTTGCCGCGCTAGATAAAGTCATTTGAACGCTATCCAGTGCATGAAAATACCCCTTAAGGGCCTGAGATTTTTGTGTTGCAGTCAAGGGCGTGGGCGAACGAAGCTGTATACTTTCCAAAATGGGGGTCATGTCAAGCTCACCGCAAACATTAGTCTGGTAGTTTTCGTAGCCCCATACGGCTTTAGTTGGGTCACTGTTTTTTTGGAAAAAGCTAATGGGCTCGTTTAGCTCATACTCATCCTGGTGATTATTTAATACGGTTTCACATAATTTAGAGTTAAAAAACGTAAAAACCGCACCTTTAGCACCACTTAGTTGAACAGAAGGAGCGGGCTTATTAATGGCACCGCCTTCTGTCCAAGAGTTGAGTACTTGATTCCATAAATTATCAGCCGCACCAATGCTTTGTAAAATAAACCACATCACCACTACTTGAATATAAGAATAGCCACTGGCAGTAGGTAATAATAAATACATACCGATAACAGCCCGGGTAGGCACCCAAATAGAAGACCATTTTTTCCCCATCACTTCGCCTTCCTGGGCAGAATGCATAGAAGAAACCGCTACGGTCCAGCCAATGATAATAAAGCCTAGTGACAAAACAATTTGATTAATCAATCGCATGAGCACAGAAAGCGTGGCGTCGCCACCTGAAACAGGCAGGGTGCCTATTTGTCCAAAAATCATACCCAAATATTCTAAAGATTTATCCGTTGCAGGAGGGTTAAATAAAGTCTCAGCAAAACTTATACTAGGAAGGCAGATTAATAATAAAGTTAAGGGGAATAACCACAGTAATTTTACTAAATTGAGAGAAGAGGAGGGAGAGGTATTACAGATGTTCATTTTTTTTCTTCAATTGCGTCCCTGGATGAGCAGCTTGGACATTTTCTTCGGCAGATAGTTTTGAATTGAACCATTCTTTGACAGAGCACCCCAGTTTTCTGTGTTGTATTTGAAATAACCAAAAATGAAATCTAAAAGCTTGACCAAAGGCAAAAATAGACAAACAAATAGAAATAAGCCCGGCGGCAAAATGTTGTTGAACAGCCATATAAATACCATATAAAACAATGCTTAAGCCAATGACAGTGTAAACTATCACCAGCCTGGAAAATTCTTTTTTTCTTTGCGCCAGATCGGCCTCAGTCAGATTTAAGCGTGCCAAAGCCTCAGAAAAAGATTCTTTTCTTTTTGCTTTAGTGGGGGTTATCATGTCAGAAATCAGCGATGAGGTTTTTTCAAATGAATCTTTAATTGAGTCAAAACTCATCCATTTGTCTACGCGTACGTCCACTACTCTTCCGCTTACTTTCTTCAATCCTGAAAACAAGCCCATAGCAAATTTCCCCTATTTTATATACAGTATAGTTATACACACTAGTTTAGCATGCTAGCCTTATTTAAACTATATAGGCCTTATGTGAATCTTGCCATTTAAAAAAAAAAATGAACTTAAGGCTTAACTAATGGTCTACTTTATAGATAACCTAATAGATAATCTAAATATAGCCTAGATAAGTTATGTAAGTTATAGAAAACTGTAAAAATTTATGGTAAGTTAGATTAAGTGCTGTTGATTTTATCAAATATAAGTCTTTGGTTGTAGGTCGGAGAAAAATAGCGATGCCAGATTTATCTAGACTTGGGGTTCATACTTTTTGGCACGATTACGATAGACGTGTTTTATATCGTATTGTGGCGTCTATTGAGGCGGTTGAGGCTTGGGCTATCGATAATAATGCACACGTAGATCAAGCCTTGGTTCATCTGGGAGAGGCCTTAGAAAATATTTCTGCCTCAGAGATAGAATTTCATGATGAAGCTAAAGTAGTGAAACTGTTAGCGAGTATTCATGCAGGCAGAGCGCTTCGTTTAATGCAATTTTTAGACATTAAAAAACCAGGCACTGCTTCTAAATTATTAGTTTATGCGGAAGAGGCTATCAAAGATAAAGAACATAAAGATCCTTATGCCGATATGTTTTTAAAACGCAATCTATCTTTTGAAAGACTACAGTTGCTTTCTAGGGTTTTTGCCCCAGAAAGGGTTAAGTTGCTGCTCAACGCCCTGGAGAAAAATCATGAATAAGTATTTTAAACTTAAGTTTTATACCCCTATTTTTTTATTAGGGCTATTTTTGTTTATTTTGCCTTTTTCTGTAATGGCAGAGAATATTATTAACTGTAGCTTAGCGGGGTTAAGTGACTTATACAAAAAAAATGTATGTGAGCCTTTAAAGCAACATGCAGATAATTTGCTTAATAGTCGAGCACAAGCAGCGGAACCTGTTTTAATCTATGAGAAACTAGACATTAAGGCTTATCGAGTCCAAGGGATTCAGGCCATAACTAAAATACAGGGGCAGGGTACAGTGAATACCGGTACGAATGCTGTAGATGAACAAAAGAATGAGCCATGGTATTTGGGTCAATAATTTAATAATTTAACAGTATAAATAATAAGAGGTGTAGGATGAGATCTAATATAAAATTAAGGTATTCTTTTCTTTTGACAGTGTTGTTATTTTTCTCTTTTTCTGCAAAGGTTTTTGCTGAGTGTACCTTGTGTGATGTTAAAACATCTTTAGATGATCTGAATGGTAAAGTAGATAAGAAAAATTCAGAAATAGCACAGGCTATTATTAATTATTTAGCGCAAATTGAGCAAGATAGATACACTTTATTGGTTAAGTGGCATACTGATCCAGCTCCAGGTACAGATAGAGCCATGACAGCAGGCCAAAATTTAGGAAAAATCGCTTATAGCGATAGCGTGATTTTAGCCGTAGGCAAGAAATTAGTAGCAAGTTTTGGCGGTGGTTCATCAGATGGTTCACCTCAAAAAACAACAGAATCGGAAATCGCTACTAAATTTTCAGAATATTTAAAACCTTCTCCTCTCATTACGTTAACCCCAGCTCAAAAAGTAGACCAACTTTCGGTTATCAATTTTTCCCAGCTTTACCAGAAATCGGTTATTATTAGTGAAGGGGATCGGGATAATGTAGATTTATTAGCAAGATTGATAGCAGATCCCTTTGCGAAGATAATTTCAGATAAAAGTAGCCCAGAAGATATTGCCAATGCAGCCGTAGAAAAGGCGACAGCATCGGTTAGTTTAAATGCGTTTATGGAAATGATAGCCAAGCGTAATCCTAGTGCCGACACTCAAAATAAATCGTTATTGCAAATAATGGAAGAAGAAAGCTCTTGGAGAATGAAAGATGTAAAATGGTTTCAAAATATTTCAGTGAGCTCCCAAGAGGCGGTTTTAAGAGAAATAGCACAAATGATGGCTTTTAATATGTGGATGAATTATCAACAGTATAGACAAAATGAGCAAATCACAGCGTTAATGGCAGCATCTGTGTCCTCTCAAGCCAGATTGGTGAATATGATGGCAGTTATGAGTAAAACATTGGGTAATGCTCAAGCAGAAGTAGATGCGGCTAAAGCACAAGCAGAAGCTGCGAGTCTCCCGATAAAAGATTAAGTTGATTTAATAAATATAAACAGGGAGCGTTTGATTGCATTATCCTATTAAAGCTTTAGAAAGATACGCGACTTTTCCTGTTGTCTTGATGATTTACATCCTAGTGGGTTGCCTTGCCCTGTATCGCCCAGATTTTGTTTCTACTTATATTCAATCTTTTTTTTGTGTGAGCACTTTGTTTGGGGTGCTGCTTTTTTCCTGGCTTGGAAAACGCCTTCGTTTTGGTAGAAAGCCGCCTGTTTTTAAAGGGATTTATTGGTGCATGATGTTATGGGCGGGGTTAATGGGATTTATTTTTATTGCACAGTTAATTCAAGTCGTTCTTTCTAATTTTAATCCTTATGTTGCAGCACTTTATATTTCAAATGAAGCCTATTTGGAAGCAACCCTATCTTTGATTCAGTTTGATTCTTTGACTTATTGGGGCTATTTTTCGGCACTGAGTTGTTGGGTTATGGGCTTGTCTTATGTTTATTATCATCAAAATGGGGTACCGTGTGCACATCGTATCGCAGCGTGTCTAGTTGAACGTTATTTTCGTCATAGAAAATGGGCTATTTGGTTCAAGTCTTTTGGAGAAGGGCATGTTTATTTAGCACAGATGCTTTGGCTTGGACTGGCGACCCTATGTACTGTCGTGCTCTTAAGCTCAGGGTTGCTCAAATTATCGGGTCTACCGAGTTATTTTACCATTCCAATTATCAGTATGTCATTTTTCTCTGTGTTGTTTTTAATTTTCGGTTCTCGTTTTTTTAAAAAAAACATCGAAAGGTTAAGTCGATATCAATTAAGCTTATCTACCATAACGCTAGTATTAATAGGCTTTATGATTGCTGTTTTATTTTTGGCAAGTAAAGGTATTCAATATATTCTTGCCCATGATCCGAGTCTCTTAAAGTTGGTGGAATGTGACTGCACGATTAATATTTTGAAGTTATTTATTGCTTCACGTATGCAAAATTTAGGGTGGGCACTTTGGGTACTTACTTTGCCGATGATGGCCACTTTTGTTGTGCGTATTTCTTTAGGAAGGCGCCTTATTGAAATAATATTGGGTATTTTTAGCTTTGCGCTGCTTATTCAAATAGTAGGCTATTTTTATAATCAAACTGCTTGGTTGAATCTGCTTTCATCTATTCAAGGGCCAGTGCCCCAGATTTTTTTAGGGCTAGGGCTGCTCTTTTTTTTAGCGATCATTTTTTATAAAAAACAAAACAGCTGGATTTTTAGTAATGGCTTAATGCCTGGTTTGCCACGTAAAAGTGAAACAGGAGAAAGTATTTACCCGGTAAGCGAGATCAGTTTATTTCATGGGACAAAAATAAAAGGGTTAGGCATGGTTACACGAAAATGGATAATCATGTGTTTAGGATTGTTGGTGGCGCATACTGTAGGAGGGTGGCAGGTAATACAAATAGAATTAACGGTGATGTCGGTGATTTTGGTTTTTTTGTATTTTTTTGCTTTAATTGGTATGTGGATTGAATGGCGTCAAGTGCCTTAATATTTTGATTTAGGTCCAGGTTTAAATTTCCCAATGCTTTCGCTTCGAGTTAACAGTTCGTCTTTTGCGGTTTGTTCTATTTTACGCTTAAAAAAGCCCTCGGATTTGTGTTTAGAATTATTATTTAAAAAAGTATGAGAGAGTACATCTTCTTTTTTAGGCAATACAGTAATATTGGCGCCCATCTGAGCTAATTGCATAACCAGCTCAGGGCTAATGCCTAATATTTTTGAAATTTGTGAAGTGGAACAAAATCCCAATAAATACCAACATAAAACCCATTGCCTAATGGCGCCAAGGGTGCCTTCAAAAGGCAGACCCGTTAAGTCATTAAAGGTAGAGAGTCGTCCTTCGCCTTTGCAAAACAAGCATTCAAAAAACCAACGTTGATCTTCTGCTTCTTGTGGGGGGTCACGTCTGACCACCTGAGTAGAGCCACAGCGCGGACACACGACACCTTCAGGCCAACGTAAATGATGAATGGTTTGAAAAATTTCCTTGTCTTGTAATAGCGCTTGAATAGCAGAGATTCTAGAATCGACTTGGGTCCCTCTGGGCATATCACGAAGATGTTTTAGGGATTTTAAGTTTTTCTCTAAGTTAGAATCTTGAGCTGTCAAAGTCATACCCTAATATAATATAAGTAAGATAAGTTATAAATATAATTAGAGCGTATACAAAAAAAAACAGCAGATCAACTTATTTTTATTATTTTAATTTTCGAGCAAAGGAAATTTTTTGAGCAGATTCTAAATGGGCAAGATCACGTAATTGTTTAACTTGAGTTAATAAACTCGCATGGATCTGTTTTTGCGTATCTGTCATCGCAAGGGCGGTGGTATTATTATTATTATTAGGTTTAAACTGATGAAATAGGCCTTTATTATTACTATTATTATAAATAGCCTGCGGCATAGCTTGTTGAGTGGGACGAGGGGTAAGCAATTTAGGATCAAGACTCTGGGTAAAGCGCAATAGGCTTTGCATTCTGGTTAAGATATCAAGTGGGGTTTCATCTGGAAAATATTCAGAAAATAAGTCATTTAATTTGTTTTTTTCAGTGTTTTTTTCTATCATAATAGCCTCTATGTTTTTAAATAAGCCATTTGTTCACACACGGCTTTAGAAAAAAGTGTATCAATTGTATTATTATCTATTTCGTCTATACGATATTCATTTAAAATAGGTGCCAGTTCAATAACCAGCGCATTAAATTTAAGTATATCACGGATCTGAATTGAGCGTTTATACACTGAACTTACTAAATCTTCGGTCCAAGAATCTTGACCTCTGGGTGGGATCACTTTTTTTTCTTGATTTAATTTTTGGGCAATTTGATCTGAATTTAAGCCAGAGGCAAATTCTTGGCTAAGCCGAGATTCGAGTAATAATGCGGTTTGATTTACTTTCATGCGCTCTAACATTTTTTGAAGCTGAGACAAAACCCAAGTACCCCCTTCAGGTGCACTATAGCCTTCTAAATTAAGCATGTCGACCATTTTACGTTGTGAGTAGCCATTTTGAGCATAATCTTCAATAATGGGATGTAACAACAAAGAGTAAATAATGGCATGAGATATTTTTGATTTATTGACGCGGTTTAATTCATCTATTGCATGGGGGTTACCCGATTTAGCATGAGAACGTTTTAATCCAGCTTTAATTAAATCACCATGTTGAGCGCGTTGTTGTTTGTTGTGTTCTACTACGGCAGATAATGTCCCTGCATGAATAAAAGGCTGATCACAACAAAAGAGCAATCGATTTTGATTAATACAATTTAATAATAAGTCACTAAAATATTTATTAGAGATAAGGTTTTTAATTTCAGGAATAACCAAGTCAGCCTGATCGTTAATACAGCACTCGGTCGCTTTTTTTAATTCAGGCCATTTTAGTTGTTGTCGTTTGGTTTCCGCTAATTCAAAAAAAGTGTTCACCAGATCATATTCAGGGTGGTTATTTAAAAAAAGCGTTAAACTTGCCTGTTGAATTTGTAGCAGATCACTTGAAAATAAAATAGTGGTATGCGTTTTTACCGGGGCAATTAAATACGCAACCAATTTTTTTTTATTCACAAGGCTGTTCATATATGCTTACTGCTATTTTTATCTAAAATGATAGGTATAAAGTCATATTATATAAACTTAAGTATAGTTTGGTTATGGGTAAGATTGTGTATTAGATTATATCTAATTCTTCTTGTCTTTTTGTTAAAACTTCACAGCCTGTTTCAGTAACCAGTATGGTATGTTCCCACTGGGCCGAAAGACTACGATCTTTTGTAATCACGGTCCATTTATCGGGCATTAATTTTACGTGGCGTTTACCCGCATTAATCATGGGTTCAATGGTAAAGATCATGCCAGGTTGTAATGCCATGCCTGTACCCCATTCACCATAATGTAAAATTTGTGGATCTGCATGAAAGACACGCCCAATACCATGGCCACAATATTCTCTTACAACAGAATAATAATTCGATTCAGCATGTTTTTGTATAACGGCCCCAATATCGCCTAAATGCGTGCCAGGTTTAACTAAAGCAATGGCTTTTAATAAGCACTCACGAGTCACCTTAGTTAGCCTTAAAGCTAAAACAGAAGGTGTCCCAACAAAAAACATTTTACTGGTATCCCCATGAAAGCCATTTTTTATTACAGTAACATCAATATTAACGATGTCGCCGTCTTTTAATAATTTATCACTGGGAATACCATGACAGACTTGGTGATTAATAGACGTACAAATAGACTTAGGAAAACCTCGGTAGTTTAAAGGCGCTGGAATGGCTTCTTGGGTTTCGGTGATATAGCGGTGACAAATGTCATTGAGGGTATTTGTCGAAATGCCTGCTTTAACATGGGGCGCTATCATATCGAGCACCTCAGCAGCCAGCCGACCCGCTAGACGCATGTGGGTGATTTCTTCTGGGGTATGCAAGGTAATGTTCATTTTTTATTTATAACCCTAAATAGTATTTTAAATATCATATTAGTTTTGATTTAAGCAATTATATGGTATAAACGCTGCGAGGGTACACAAGTATAAATTTTTTTTATATAATTGTATTTTTTATTATAAACGGCTAACTAACAATGGTGTTAGTTAACTTAAAACTAGTCCACACGCGGGTACATTACTTGGTTTTGGGTGCGAAGAGTTATCTTTGTTAAACCAGTAAACGCGGAGGCTTAACCCAGAAAAAACCACAGGAGTGTCTTCAATGGCAATTCATATGCGTCAAATGTTAGAAGCAGGTGTTCATTTCGGTCATCAAGGCCGTTATTGGAACCCTAAGATGAATGAATATATCTATGGTACTTTTGATAAAATTCATATTATTAATTTAGAAAAAACAGCCCCCATGTTTCGTGATGCCTTGAACTACGTTTCTCGCATTGCAGCACGTAATGGCAAAATATTGTTTGTGGGCACAAAACGTGCAGCAAGCCCCTTGATTAAACAATATGCAGAGCGCTGTGGCATGCCTTATGTCGACTATCGCTGGCTTGGCGGAATGCTAACTAACTTTAAGACAGTTAAGCAGTCTATTAAGCGCTTAGAAGAACTTCGTGCAATGAAAGACGATGGAACTTTTGATAAGTTGGTTAAAAAAGAAGCCTTAACTCGTACGCGTGAACTCGATAAACTTGAGCGTGGGTTAGGCGGAATTAAAAACATGATTACCTTACCTGATGCGCTATTTGTTATCGATGTGGGTAATGAAAATATTAGCGTACTCGAGGCTAATAAATTAGGCATTCCTGTGATTGCCGTTGTCGATACCAATCATTCTCCTGATAACATTTCTTATGTTATTCCAGGTAATGACGATGCGGTACGGTCTATTGAGTTTTTCTTACAAAATATGGCTGATACGATTAATCAGGCCAAGGGAACGCAAACCAATACACCCATTCAGTTCGATCAAACGGAATTTGTTGAAATTCCAGATGAGCAATAATCATAGAGTTAAACATTAAAAAGGGGGCATGGCCCCCTTTTTTCAGATAAAATTTTAGTGAACTTAGGAGTCAGCTATGACGAATGTTACTGCTATTACCGCCAGCATGGTAAAAGAATTACGTGAACGCACAGGGGCGGGCATGATGGAATGTAAAGCTGCTTTGGTTGAAGCTAAGGGAGATTTGTCAGAGGCTGAAATTGTGATAGCCAAATCAGGTCATAAAAAAGCGGCTAAAAAAGCGGGCAGAGTTGCAGCAGAGGGCATGGTAGCCATTCAATTAACCCCAAATAAAGACGCAGTGGCTTTAGCTGAAGTTAATTCAGAAACAGATTTTGTTGCACGGCATCCAGATTTTCAGGCCTTTGTTAAGCTGGTAGCTGAAATAGCTTTAGAGCATAAGCAAGAAGACTTAAGTAAATTGCCTGCTTTAGAAGAAGCCCGCCAGAATTTGATTGCCAAATTAGGTGAAAATATTGTAGCGCGTCGTGCGGTTGTGTACAGCGTGGGCAAAAATATTATTGGTCAATATATTCATCATGGCAGTAAAATTGGTGTCATAGTAGAAATGACAGGGGGAGAAGAAGCTTTAGCAAAAGATCTTGCGATGCATATTGCCGCTTCTAAACCTGAATTTATCAGCATGGATCAAGTGCCTGCTAGTGAAATGGCTAAAATGAAAGATATTTTTATGGCACAGGCAGATAACTCAGGCAAACCACCGGCTATTCAAGAAAAAATGGTACAAGGCCAAATTAATAAGCATTTTGCTGAAATTTGTTTATTAGGTCAGGCTTTTTTTAAAGATCCAGATAAAACCATTTCTGTGTTACTAAAAGAAAAACAAGCGAACATTGTGCGTTTTACTCGATTTGAAGTCGGTGAAGGCATTGAAGTGGTTAAACTCAATTTTCATGAAGAAGTTATGGCACAAGTACAAGGGAGTAAATAGCGGTGACATCCCCATCCCTATCTCCTGTTCCATTATTGTATAAAAGAATCTTACTCAAACTCAGTGGAGAAGCCTTACTGGGGGAAGAGCCTTTTGGAATCGATCCCAATGTTATTCGGCGTATTGCACTAGAAGTGCAAGAACTGGTTAAACTAGGGGTTGAAGTGGGGATGGTCATTGGGGGCGGAAATTTGTTTAGAGGGAAAAAACTCGAGCAAGCCGGGTTAGGTCGAATTTCTGCTGATCAAATGGGGATGTTAGCCACAGTGATGAATGCCATAGCCATGCGTGATGTCATGGAAACGATGGGGCTCGCCACACGTATTATGTCTGCTATACCAATGAGTGGTATAGCAGATCATTATAATCGCCTAAAGGCAATACATCATCTGAAGCAAGGTCGAGTCGTTATTTTTTCAGCTGGGACTGGTAATCCTTTGGTTACCACAGACTCTGCTGCCAGTTTAAGGGCCATCGAAATAGAAGCCGATATTTTATTAAAAGCAACGAATGTCGATGGTGTGTATTCTGCGGATCCGCGTAAAAACCCAAATGCCATTTTATTTAAAACCATGACATTTGATAAAGCATTATCAGATGAATTAGGGGTAATGGATTTAGCCGCCTTTTGTCAATGTCGAGACCATAATTTAAAAATTAGAGTGTTTAATATTAAAAATCCAGGGGTATTGCTGAGAATGGTTCAGGGGTCCACTGAGGGAACGTTAGTCGAACGTTAATATAAATAATAAATTATAAATTATAAATAGAAAAGTATAGGGAGAAAGAAAAAATGCTAAATACAATTCAAACACAAGCTAAAGCACGTATGGAAAAAACAATTCGGGCGATGGAGGATGAGCTCTCCAGGTTAAGAGCAGGCCGGGCACACCCTAATTTATTAGATGGCGTAATGGTAGATTATTATGGCAGCCAAGTGCCTTTAACGCAAGTGGCCAATATACATGTAGAAAGTGCTTTAATGTTAAGCGTTAAACCCTGGGAGAAAAAATTAACGCCAGCCATTGAAAAAGCCATTCGTTCTGCCGACTTAGGGTTAAATCCAATTGCCGCCACAGAAATGATTCGAGTGCCTTTGCCTCCTTTGAGCGAAGAGCGTCGTAAAGAATTGATTAAAAAAGTAAAAGTTCAGTGTGAAGAAGGCAAAGTGGCCATTAGAAACATTCGTCGAGATGCCTTGCAAGAAACAAAAGAATTATTAAAGAAAAAACAAATTAGTGAAGACGATGAACGTGGTTTAGAAGACAAAATTCAAAAGTTAACCGATCAGTTTTCAAAAACGGTAGATGAAATTTTAGTTAAAAAAGAAAAAGATTTATTAATAATATAATTTTGCCCAAAAAGATTCCCAAACATATTGCCATTATTATGGATGGGAATGGCCGCTGGGCGCAACAAAACAAGTTAAGCCGTCCAAAGGGGCATAAAAAAGGCGTTGAGACGGCGAGTAAAATGACCGAGTTGTGTATTAAGCATAATATACAAAGTTTAACACTCTTTGCTTTTGGTCAAGAAAATTGGCAGCGCCCCAGTAAAGAAGTGCGGTATTTATTTCGGTTATTTTTATTGTCATTAAAAAGACAAGTGAATTGGTTAAATGACAATAATATAAAGTTGACCATTATTGGCGATAGATCGAATTTACCAGATGGGCTGCGAAAGGCAATTATAGAGGCGGAAAATTTAACTCAATTTAATACCCAGCTGCATCTTAATATTGCTTGTAATTATTCAGGTCAATGGGATATTAACCAAGCTATAAATCAATGGGTGCAAAGCGGACAAGCGGATCATTGGCAAAATTATTTAAGCTTGTCTTCTCAGGTAAATCCCGATTTATTTATTCGAACCAGTGGCGTGTATAGGCTAAGTAATTTTATGTTATGGGAAATGGCTTATACTGAACTCTATTTTACGCCCATCATGTGGCCTGATTTTTCTGAAATAGAATTTCAGTTAGCGCTTGATTTTTTTAATCAAACAGAAAGAAGATTTGGCAAGACCAGCTTGCAAGTTAGGCAACAAGAGGCAAATATTTGATGTTAACGCGAATTGTTACGGCGGCAATCCTAATTCCCTTGGTTGTATCAGCGGTGCTTTATCTTCCTGCTCCTTATTTTTTAATAGGGCTTGGTGGTGTGGTGCTTTTGTCTTTATATGAGTGGTTTAAATTATTCATCCGTTCAACCAAACGTCATACAGTGAGATTTTTAATAGGCTTAAGTGGTTATTTGATGGGCGGGGTTGCTTTAATGGGATTTGCCTCTGCAGCTGAATTATACCATTATCAACCAGGATCACTGCTTTTTCCTATCCTCACCCTGTTTTGGGTAGCCATATTTTTATGGATATGGATAGGGAACCCTTTAAAATCTTACCCCGCCCCAATTATTATCAATCATTCATTAGATAGCTTTGGCTTAAGTCAGTTTTTTTGGTTACTCACGGGATATATAGTCATAATAGGTTTTTGGCTAGGCCTAATGACCATTCGAGTAATGCCTAATTTAGGGCCTATTTATATTTTAAGTTTATTTGTATTTGTTTGGCTAGCCGATTCAGGTGCGTATTTTACAGGGAAAAAATTTGGGCAAACCAAAATTTTCCCTAAAGGCAGCCCTAACAAAACTTTAGCAGGTTTTGTGGGTGGGTATATTAGCGCCTTGTTAATGGCTATCATCGCGTTTTCTTATTTTAAGCATCCTGAATTGTTTAATTTCTTTGAGTTTATTTTATTAGCGTCTTTATTATATTTATTTTCTGTCTATGGTGACTTATTTGAGAGTGTTATCAAGCGGCTAATGGGTGTTAAAGACAGTGGGCAGCTGTTACCTGGGCATGGAGGCATCTTAGATAGATTAGATAGCTTATATGCAACGGTGCCTGTTTACGCGCTTATATTAACTTACTATTTTGTTTAATAATTAATGAATAAATAATAAAATTATGCCTAAAAATGTAAAAAATTTAGAAAAATTACAACAAGTCGTTATTTTAGGCTCAACAGGATCAGTGGGCTTGAATACTTTAGAAGTTATTCAAAAGCAGTCTCATAAATTTCAAGTTTTTGCTTTAACCGCACATAAAAACATTAGTTTATTAACCCAGCAAATTGCTTTATTTCATCCAAAATTTGTGGTGGTCACTTGTCAATATGCGCATCAAAAACTGCATGCAGAGCTCAAAGAACAAGGTAATATCACGCCAGTTTTATTTGGGCATGAGTCAATCATTGAATTAATGACACATCCTTTGGTAGACATCGTAGTGGGTGGTTTAGTAGGCGCAGTTGGATTGATGCCGTTGATTACGGCGGCCATGCATGGCAAGCGTATTTTACTTGCTAACAAAGAGCCCTTGGTGATGGCGGGCGCTCTTTTTATTCAGGCACTAAAAGAGGGTGGCGGTGTATTGTTGCCTGTAGACAGCGAGCATAATGCCATTTTTCAAGTTATGCCACGAGATTTTTCAATTGGTCGCAAGCCAGAAGGGGTGACAAAAATTATTTTAACGGCTTCTGGTGGGCCATTTTTACACACCCCATTAGAACAACTAGATAAAGTCACGCCAGAGCAAGCAATATTGCACCCTGTTTGGAAAATGGGTAAAAAAATATCGATAGATTCAGCAACCCTAATGAATAAAGCGCTGGAAGTCATAGAGGCTCATTTTTTGTTTGATTTGCCAGGTTCAAATATCGAGGTTGTTATTCACCCTCAAAGCACAGTGCACTCAATGGTTTGTTATGAAGATGGATCTATGTTGGCTCAGCTAGGCATGCCTGATATGCGTACGCCTATAGCGTATTGCTTAGGTTGGCCAGATCGCATTAAATCTGGGGTCGAGATGCTTGATTTAACTAAAATGGGCCCGCTTGAATTCCATTCGGTCGATATCAATCGTTTTCCTGCAATCCCCTTGGCTTATGAGATGATGAAAAAAGGCAATGTTTGGCCTGCCATTTTTAATGCTGCAAATGAAGTGGCTGTGACAGCATTTTTAGATCAAAAAATTAAATTTACCGATATTATTTATTGTATTCAAAAAACGCTCGAAAAAATGGATAAGTCTATTGATATTACCTGGAGTGGAGAAAGGTTGAGTTTTAATGATTTGGAGTGGTTGTTACATATAGATAGCCTTGCACGTCAGACAACCAGAAGTGTAATACAAGAAAAAAACCAAGTTAAAGTTAATTAAATAAAATTAAATAAAATTAAATAAAAAGAGAATGTATATGGAAATTATTTGGGCAGTTCTTTCTTTTATTGCGGCCATTAGTATACTGATTGCCGTGCATGAGTGGGGGCATTTTTTAGTAGCGCGTTTTTTTAATATTAAAGTGTTACGTTTTTCTATTGGGTTTGGTAAGCCTATTTATACTTGGCGAGGTAAGGATGACACGGAATATATGATAGCCGCTATTCCTTTAGGTGGCTATGTTAAAATGCTGGATGAGCGAGAAGGGCCTGTTCCAGATCATCTTTTGAGCCGAGCCTTTAACCAACAAACGGTTTTAAAAAGAATGGCTGTGGTAGCTGCCGGGCCAGTATTTAATTTTTTATTTGCTATTTTTGCACTTTGGATTGGGTTTATGATTGGGGTCAAAAGTTTGATCCCAGTTATTGGTGAAGTCAATAAGCATTCTATTGCTTATGAAAGGGGTATTCGAGCTGATCAAGAAATTAAATCAGTAAATCATGAACCTACGCCTACTTGGGGTGCGGTTTATCAGCAGGTGCTAAAAAAAATAGGGGACAGAGATGAGATGCTCATATTTGAAGTGATGTCTTCTAGTAAAGTAATGCAACAGATTCATATTCCTATAAATAAAATCAGTTCGCCTACGCCACAAAAAGATATTTTTGTTTCTATGGGGTTTTCTTCTAAAATTCCAGATACCTTACCAATCATTGGCCAAGTGTTACCTGGGGAGCCGGCTGATTTGGCCGGGTTCAAAATTCATGATGAAGTTGTCACGCTTAATCATATGCCAGTTAAAACTTGGCAAGAGTTTGTTCGTATTGTTAAGACCATGCCTGAGAAGAAAACAATCATACAGGTTAAGCGAAGAGATCAATCTGACTTGATCACGCTCAACTTGACTCCCGGAATGAGAATAGATGATCTCACTAATTTACCTATTGGTTATGCTGGATTATTAGTCGATCTTGAATCTATGCCAGAAAGTGGCTTACGTGTAGAGCGGTATGGCATTTTCCAATCGCTAAAACAGGCTACATTAGGAACCGGCAGTTATATTTATTTGAGTTTTAAGGCAATAAAAGAAATGATAGTGGGGGATCTCAGCCTAGACAACTTAGGCGGTCCTATTATGATTGCCAATACAGCGGGAAAAGTTGCACAGCAGGGCATTACCACTTTTTTAGGATTTTTAGCTCAAATTAGTATTGGCTTGGGTATCTTAAATTTACTGCCTATTCCTGCTTTAGATGGTGGGCATTTATTTTATTATGTCGTTGAACTAGTAAGAGGCAAACCTTTGTCAGAAAAGATACAAAATTTTGGTTATAAATTGGGTATGTTATGTTTGTTGTGCTTAATGGCCTTTGCTTTTTACAATGATATTTTTCGTTTAGTTAAAGCATAAGAAAAAAAAAGAAAAGAAAAGAAAAGAAAAGAAAAAAAAAGAAAAGAAAAAAAAGAGAGTGTATTTATATGAGTGTTCAGGAAGATTTTTATAAAGCATGTGAAATGGGTGAGTTATCTAAAGTAAAAAATTTACTGGCTAAACACGACTATCCTGCCTATCACTTTATGCTAACAAAAATAGCAGAGGTTATTTTTCGTCAAAAATATATTGATGTAACGGCTGATGGGCATCGGGCGCTTAGAGTAGCCATACATGCCAGTCAGATTAATATAGTGGATTATTTGTTAAAAATACCTGCTATTTTAAATGACTTTGCTAAGCATAATAATAATATATTTGAGCTAGCTGTCTATCAAGGTGATTCGGATATGATGAATCGCTTATTAGATATTGAATCGGTTCAAAAAAGAGCAGCAGATAATCACAATTATATTCTCCGTGTGTTAATAATAAGAGATGAGCTTGAGTTAATTCATCGTATGTTAAGCCTCCCAGCTGTTCAAACAAAATTGAGTCAATCTGATTCTGATTCTGTTTTGAATGAGTTAATGCAAACAGCGCTTATTTTAGCTTTTAAAAAAGGAAATCATCAGGCCTTGGCTCTGTTAAAACCGTATTTGCCTGAAGGCTTAAACAAAATAACAGAAGTAGAGCCAGAACCTGAACCTGAACCTGTCATCGCACCTGTTTTATTTTTGGAAAATAATCCTTTGGCCTCTAATTTGGCCTCTAATTTGGCTTCTAAAAAAAGAAAAAAAAGATCTGCTGCCGACTCACCTCTGCCAATAGATAAGAGTAATGCAGAGCCAGAAAAGAAGAAGTTAAGAAGTGGGAGAACATTTGGTTAGCAGCTAACTTTTATCATTCTTCAATCATTCTTGAATCATTCAACAGTGGCTTTAATGATTGATAATAGCTGTGATAGTATGATTTAAATAAATAAAAAAACAAAACAATTTAGGTGAATGGCAAAACATGATGTTGACTGAAAAAGCAGGGAAATGCACCATGCAAAAAAAAGGAACTAAGTCATATTTAGCCATGGCTTTAGGTGTGCTAGGCCTGACAGCCTCTAGCTGGGCATTGGCCTTTGATGCCTTTAAAATACAAGATATTAGAGTAGAAGGGCTTCAACGGATATCAGAAGGAACCGTCTTTAATTATCTGCCGGTACATGTCGGCGATGAAATGACCAATAAACAAACGCAAGAAATCATCGAAGAGCTTTATGAAACCGGTTTTTTTAGTGATATTCAAGTTTTTAAAGACGCAAATACCCTGATTGTTAAGTTAATAGAGCGTCCCGCTATTGGTAAATTTGAGCTGAAAGGCTCAAAAGATTTAAAAGACGAGAATATTAAGCAAATTACTAAATCCCATGGCATGGTAGAAGGGAATACTTACGATGTCGCAGCGCTGGATCGCCTAAAATCTGAAATGCAGCGGTTTTATTTTGCCCATGGAAAGTATGGCGCAACGATTGAGTCAGAAGTCACCGAGCAAAGTCGTAATCGTGTGAGCATAAAAATAACGGTCAAAGAAGGCTCAGTTGCTCGAATTCGGTCTATTAATATTATGGGCAATACAGCTTTTACTGATTCGGATATTCGTCGACAAATGACCTTGTCTACTCGTAGCCCTGTTTCATGGTTTACCAAAGACGATCAATATGATAAACAAAAATTCATGCAAGACATGGAAAAAATTAGAAATTATTATGTTGATAGAGGTTATGCAAATTTTCATATTGTTTCCACTCAGGTATCTATTTCGCCTAATCGTAAAGATATTTATTTAACCTTAAGCCTTAATGAAGGTAGTTGTTATAAAATCAGCGGGCATGAGTTTACAGGGCAGCCTTTGTTTGAACATAAAGAGCTTTCTAAAAGTAGTATATTTAAACCAGGCGATATTTATTCGCGCGCTAAAATTACAGAAACGATTAATCGCTTGCAAGGGAAGTATGGTGAGGAAGGTTATGCCTTTTCTAAAATTAATCCTATTTTAGAGTATGACGAAGAAAAAAAGTTTGTGCACGTAAAGTTTTTCATTGAGCCGGGTCAGCGGGTTTATGCGAATAGAATTATGTTTAAAGGTAACACCAAAACAAAAGACAGTGTGATTCGGCGTGAGTTAATTCAACATGAAGGAGGTTGGGTTTCAACTAAAAAAGTAGAAGATTCCAAAAAGATTTTGGATAGAACCGGCTATTTTTCTGAAGTACAAGTCGAAACCAATCCGGTGGCAGGCAAACCAGATCATGTTGATATAAACTATACAGTCGAAGAAGCGGCAGCAGGCTCCATGAATGGTGGGGTAGGTTATTCAGATATCGATAAATTTATTTTTAATGCTGAATTTAGCAACCGAAATGTGTTAGGAACTGGCAATAGTTCAGATGTTAGCTTAAATTTATCTAAAGCCTATAAAACGTTTAATGTCAGTTATAACGAACCGTTTTATACTTTAGATGGAATGAGCCGCGGATATAATTTGTACTATTCTAAAACAAAGTTATCTGAAACCACTGATATTTCCAATTATTCTTCAGATGCCTTAGGGGGCAATGTAACCTATGGTATACCCTTATCTTTGCATAATAGATTGTCATTTGGGTTCGGGTATCAAAATATAGAGATCAACTCAAGTGGTTTTAATTTTAATGATGCGTATCAAGGCGTGGGTTTGTCTGGTGATAAAATCCCTCTAGAAATTCGACATTTTTTAGCGGATGGACATAATTTTAATGAGTTTAGTCTTTCGATGTCTCTTATGCACAATTCACTCGATAGATATATTTTTCCTGAAAATGGATTAAGACACGGTTTATCATTGCAAGCGACTGTACCGGGTTCAGGTTTACAATATTATCGACTAAGTTACACAGCTCAGCATTATAAATATATTTCAAATGGTTTTATTTTTATGATGATGGGATCATCTGGATATGGTAATGGTTATGGTAAAACAAAAGATTTGCCATTTTACAAGAATTTTTATGTAGGCGGTGCCAAATCTGTTCGAGGGTATCGTGAAAGTAGCCTTGGGCCAAAAGATTCATTAGGGAAGCCTTTTGGTGGAAATGCGATGGTCAATGCAACAGCGGCCTTAATTATTCCCTCATTTTTTGTTCCAGAGGCAAAATCAGTTCGAACCGCATTTTTTGTGGATGGCGGTCAAGCTTATTATGCAAATCATCATAAACAACATGAAATTGCTCTCCCTTCTGGCGAGACCTTAAGTTATGCTTCTCGTAATCCAAAAGGGATTCGTTATTCAGCAGGTGTTTCTTTAACTTGGATGTCGCCTTTATCGCCTATTGTGTTTAGTTTTGCTGTGCCTTTAAATAACGACAAAAAAGTGGATAAAACCAGAGGGTTTAGTTTTAATTTTGGTACAGTGTTTTAGTTTTTAATTTTAATTTTAATTTTAATTTAATGGAGATAATAAATAAGATGTGTATGACAAGAAATAAAAAATTAAGCCAAGCGCTAGCAGGCGCTGCTTTGGCGGTTATCATGGCTTTTGCATCAGGTATGCCACAAGCAGTGGCTGATACGGCGCCAGCAGCAGCACTTAAAATAGGGGTAATTGATATTGGCCAACTGTTAGCAGGTTCACCAAAAGCTAAGGCTATTGGAGATAAGCTCAAAAAAGAATTTCAAGTGCGCGAAGGCAATATGATCTCAAGTGAAAAGGGAATTAAAGAAAAAGAAGAAAAATTAGAGCGCAATAAAGCCGTAATGGGTGAAGTTGAGCGTTCAAAGTTAGAAAAAGAAGTGTATACCGGAAAGCGCGACTTAGCACGCTTACAAGCTGAATATCGTGAAGATGTGTCTATTCGTCAACGGGAAGAAACAGATAAATTTTTTAAAGACGTTAGGGTTATTATTCAAAGCATTGCGACAGCTCAAAAATACAATTTAATTATTAACGCAGAGGCAGCACCTTATTGGGATGACAAGGTAAATATTACCCAACAAGTGCTCAAGCAATTAAATCAAAAGGCTTAATTTTTTATTTAGGTAGTTTTTATGCAAAAAGGTCAGGCATATAAGTTAAATGAATTGGCTGAACTTTTTCAAGCTAAAGTAATTGGCGACGGCTTTTTTATTGTAGATGCCGTTGCTGATATTACTAAAGCAAAAAAAGGGGATCTTAGCTTTATTTATGATAGTAGTTATCATGATTGGCTGGCTAAAACCGAGGCAAGTGTTGTTTGCTTGTCTTTAGATTTTGAACAAGAAGCCATTTCGATGCAAGCTCAAAATGGCATAAATTTTGTATTGCATGCCAATCCACGTTATTTGTTTGCTAAAATTTGCCAAATGTTATACCCGTATTCTTCAGATTATACTGGCCTTCATGCAACAGCGGTAATTCATCCATCGGTAAGCTTGGGGATGAATGTTGTTATTGAACCGAATTGTGTGCTTGGCGCCAATACAGTCATTGCTTCTAATACTATAATTAAAGCCAATACAGTCATAGGTTCAGGCGTTAAAATAGGGCAAGGTTGCCTCATTCATCCTAATGTAACTATCTATGATGGCTGCACCCTAGGCAACCAAGTTGTGATTCAAAGCGGTGCCGTGATAGGTAGTGATGGATTTGGCTTTGTAAATGAAAAAGGTAAGTGGGAAAAAATTCCGCAATTAGGTTGTGTGATGATAGGGGATGGGGTAGAAATTGGCGCAAATACCTGCATTGATAGAGGGGCGCTTGAAGACACGATTATTAGTCGAAATGTTATTTTAGATAACTTAATTCAAGTTGCACATAATGTACAAATAGGCGAAGGAACAGCCATTGCAGGCTGTTCTGCTATTGCTGGTTCAACAAAAATTGGAAAATATTGTTTAATCGGTGGAGCAGCTCGAATTAATGGTCATATTGAAATTGCTGATAAAGTCACTCTTTTAGGGGGAACCAACGTAGTTAAATCTATTAGCGAATCGGGGGGGGTTTATGCCTCTGCTATCAATGAGAGACCAGCTCAAACATGGAAAAGAACTTTATTTAGGTTGCATAGTATAGACACATTACAAAAGCGTGTTAAAGCATTAGAAACAAAGTATAAGTAGGCGGGGAAATTCTAGTATGACCATAATCTCTGAAAATGAAGCAGGTATTAAATTACCATTGTATATTAATGACATTGTGCAATATTTACCGCACCGGTATCCTTTTTTATTAATCGATAAAGTGATTGATATTGAACTAAATCATTCTATTGTAGCGCTTAAAAATGTAACGATTAATGAGCCATTTTTTACAGGGCATTTTCCTGAGCAAGCAGTGATGCCAGGTGTATTAATTATTGAAGCTTTGGCACAAGCAGGTGGAATTCTTGCTTATATTTCAACTAAAACCAAACCAACCGAATATTTGTTTTACTTGGCTTCATTAGAGCGGGCAAAATTTAAACAAATGGTCTTGCCAGGAGACAGCCTACATTTACATGTAAAATTAATCGCAAATAAAGGCAGTTTTTGGAAAATACATGGTGAAGCTAAAGTAGACGGGAATTTAGTCTGCTCGGTGGATATATTAAGTGCTATGAGGAAGAGAGAGTCGTGATTTCAGATAAGGCAATCATTGATCCTAAGGCAAAAATTGGTAAAAATGTCAGCATTGGCCATTTTTCTATCATTGGCGATCAAGTTGAAATAGAAGAAGGTACCTGGATTGCACCACATGTAGTGATTCAAGGGCCTACAAAAATTGGTAAAAATAATCAATTTTTTCAATTTTCTTCAATTGGTGGTGCTCCTCAAGATAAAAAATATAAGGGTGAAAACACCCATTTAGTGATTGGCGATAATAATATCTTTCGTGAATCAGTCACGGTATCTAGAGGGACAACCCAAGGCGGTGGTAAAACCGTTATTGGAGATGACAATTTATTGATGGCTTATGTACACATCGCGCATGATTGTTCAGTCGGCTCGCATACAATATTTTCAAATAATGCCAGTTTAGCAGGACATGTAGTGGTCAATGATTATGCAATATTAGGTGGCTTAGTAGGGGTCCATCAATTTTGCAATGTTGGCAGTTATAGTTTTTGTGGTGGCGGCAGTATTATTATAAAAGATGTGGCACCTTTTGTGACAGTGTCTGGGCACCCCGCAGTAACGCATGGCTTAAACTTAGAGGGCTTAAAAAGGCGCGGATTAGAACCTGAAGTTATTTTATCGCTCAAGCGAGCGTATAAAATTATTTTTAGACAAGGTTTGACGATAGATCAAGCAGTTGAAAAAATTCGAGGATCTGAACAGTCTTCCCAGTGGATTGAATTATTAATTAATTTTGTGAAAAGCTCAGAACGTGGAATCATTAGATAAAAACAATCAAAAAATAGCGATTGCTATTGTTGCGGGGGAAGCCTCGGGCGATATCTTAGGCGCAGGATTAATCCGCTCTTTAAAACAAACTTATCCAGAAGCAGAGTTTTGGGGTATTGGCGGAGAAAGAATGTTGTCAGAGGGCTTTCATACGCTATACCCCATAGAAAGACTTTCTGTTATGGGGATTTTTGAGCCGCTTAAAAGACTGCTTGAGCTGTTAAAAATACGCCGTAATATTATAGCGCACTGCTTGCTTAAAAAACCGGATATTTTTATTGGTATTGACTCACCTGATTTTAATTTAAATATTGAGCAAAAGCTCAAAAAAAACAAAATTAAAACCATTCATTATGTCGGACCTTCTGTTTGGGCTTGGCGTCAAAGTCGGATTCATAAAATTAAATCGGCGACCGATTTGGTTTTGTTGCTTTTTCCTTTTGAAAAGCTAATTTATGAACACTTTCAGGTTAATCATGAATGTGTGGGGCATTTGGCTGCTCAAGAAATCCCTATTGAAATAAATAAGTATGAGTACCGTGAAAAACTAGGATTATCTGAATCTGATATTATCGTTGCTATTTTACCTGGATCTCGTGACTCAGTTATACGCTACCATACTAAATTATTTGCGCAATCAGCTAAAAACCTGAATACCCTTTGGGGAAAACGTCATAAAAATAAAATTGTTTATGTCACGGCTATGCCAAACGAAAAAAAATTAGCACTTTTTAAAAAAAACTGGCCAAAAGATCTGGATATTCGCTGTTTTGTGAATCAATCTAGAGAAGTGTTAGGGGCTGCAGATATTGCTTTATTGGCTTCAGGTACCGTTAGCCTAGAGGCCATGTTAATGAAAACACCTATGGTTGTAGCCTACAAGATGTCGGCAGTTACTTTTTTAATTGCTAAGTTATTAGTTAAGACAAAATTTGTAGCATTACCTAATTTAATAGCCCAGGAAGAAATTGTACCTGAGATGATTCAAGGTAAAGCGCAGCCTTTATTAATTGCAGAAAAAATGCTAAGATTTTTAGTGGATTTAGGCTATCGAGATGTTATCGAAGAAAAGTTCACTGAAATGCATAAGTTTATTTTAAAAGACACGCATCATTTGGCAGCCTCTTCTGTTATTTCAGTTTTAAATAAAAAACATGAATGAGCCCAGTTATATTATAGGCGTAGACGAAGCCGGCAGGGGGCCTTTAGCGGGCTCGGTTTTTGCAGCGGCAGTATTATACGATAGCAATAAGCAGCCTATTTTTTCCGGACTAAACGATTCTAAAAAACTGTCCGAAAAAAAACGCGAAGTATTGTTTTCTGAAATACAAATACATTCTGTTTACTCAAGTATACAGTTTAGCTCTGTAATAGAAATTGACGAAATAAACATTTTGCAAGCAACTTTATTGGCAATGAAACGTGCCATTGAAAAAGTTATTGCTTATATTACCCAAGATTTAGGTTGCCAAATAAATAGCTTAAAAAAAATATATATAGACGGAAATCAGGCGCCAAAATTATCTTTACCCTATCAATTCGTCCCTATTGAAACGATTGTACAGGGTGATGCAATTATGCCTATTATTAGCGCTGCCTCAATCTTAGCAAAAGTACAACGAGACAGAGAGATGCAGGCTTTAAGTTTGATTTACCCTCAGTATTTTTTTGACAAACACAAAGGCTATGGCACAAAATTACACGTACAAGCCTTAAATGAGCACGGCCCATGTAAAATCCATCGAAAAAGCTTTTCACCAGTTAAAAATCTTATGCATCTTGCAGTTGAAGAATGACTCAGTTTGTCCCACTGCATCTTCATACGGAATATTCTATTGTTGACAGCCTTATTACAACAGACGATCTGTTTTCTAATTTAAAAAAACAGGGTGTTCAAGCTTGTGCCATTACGGATGTGTGCAATGTTTTCGGGGTGGTTAAATTTTACTCTGCGGCCATTAAGCATAACATTAAGCCTATTATTGGCGTAGAGATTTTACTTTGCCATTCAGAAGCTAAAATACATTCAAAGTTAGTCTTACTCTGTCAAAATCAAACAGGCTATTTAAATCTTTTGGCGCTTATTTCTAAAGCGTATCGTGAAGGGGAACGTAAAAATAATACGCCTGTGGTGAATTATGATTGGCTTACCCCCCAGTCTATATTAGGCCTAATTGCCTTGTCTGCAGCTCAAGAAGGAGATATAGGGCAGGCTTTAATATCAGAAAATAAGGATTTAGCAAAAAAACAGCTTCAATATTGGATGGATTTATTTCCTGAAAACAGATTTTATATAGAACTACAACGCACCCACCATCCATTGCAAGAAACGTATAATCATCTGGCTTTAGAGTTGGCGGGGCAGTACCATATTCCGGTCGTAGCCACAAATAACACAAGATTTATTTTTAAAGAAGATTTTGAAGCGCATGATGCCAGAGTGTGTATTCATGATAGTTGTTTATTAAGTGCTAAAGACAGACCCGAAAAATATACAGAAGAGCAATATCTTAAAACACCTGCTGAAATGACAGCGTTATTTTATGATATTCCAGAGGCCATTCAAAATACAATTGAGCTGTCTAAACGATGTACCGTTGAGCTCAGTTTGGGTAAAGTCTTTTTTCCTAACTTCCCTGTCCCGGATAATTTTAATACCGATAGCTATTTGGGGTATTTAGCCAGTCAGGGGCTAGTTAAACGCTTTGAATATTATTTATCTCAAAAACAAGCATCCCGAAAAGACTATGAGGCCAGATTAGATCTAGAAGTCAAAGTCATCACAGATATGGGCTTTTCAGGCTATTTTTTAATTGTAGCCGATTTTATTTCCTGGGCAAAAGCCAATAATATTCCGGTTGGCCCAGGTAGAGGTTCGGGCGCTGGGTCATTGGTGGCCTATGCACTGGGAATCACAGATATTGATCCGCTAGAATATGATTTATTATTTGAGCGCTTTTTAAATCCAGAGCGTGTCTCTATGCCAGACTTTGATATAGACTTTTGTATGGTCAATCGAGATCGGGTAATTGAATATGTGGCGCAAAAATATGGACGAGAATCCGTTTCACAAATTTCAACTTTTGGCACTATGGCAGCCAGAGCAGTACTTCGAGATTGTGGTAGAGTATTGGGCCTAGGTTATGGCTTTGTAGATAAGATTGCCAAATTAATCCCAATGGAAATTGGCATGACGCTTAAAAAAGCGTTAGAGCAAGAGCCGTTATTAGCCGACATGATCTGTGAAGAAGAAGTAGATACCTTAATAAAGCTGGCCATAAAACTAGAGGGCTTAACCCGAAATGTGGGCAAGCATGCAGGGGGCGTTGTAATAGCCCCTTCAAAATTAACAGATTTTACTGCTTTATATTGTGAAGATGGAAGTAATCAAATTGTCGCACAATACGACAAAGACGATATAGAATCAATAGGCTTAATTAAGTTTGACTTTTTGGGGTTAAAGACTTTAACTATTATAGATTTGACTTTGCAATATATCAAAACAATGCATCCTGACAATAATCTTGACATAAGCTTAATTCCGCTTAATGATTTTAAAACGTATGCTTTATTAAAAAAATGCCAAACTACGGCTGTTTTTCAATTAGAATCTCGTGGCATGAAAGATCTAATTGCGCGCTTAAAACCAGATCAGTTTGAAGAAATTATTGCCTTAGTGGCCTTGTTTAGACCAGGGCCCTTACAATCAGGCATGGTCGATGATTTTATTAATCGAAAACATGGTCGTGCAGAGGTAGAATATTTTCATCCTAAGATAGCGCCTATTCTGAAGCCGACTTATGGGGTTATTTTATATCAAGAGCAGGTCATGCAAATTGCTCAAGATTTAGCAGGTTATACATTAGGTTCAGCCGACTTATTGCGCCGTGCGATGGGAAAGAAAAAGCCAGAAGAAATGGCACAACAGCGTGAGATTTTCACCAAAGGTGCGGTAGAAAGGGGAGTGGATCCTGATATGGCTACCCACATATTTGATATCATGGAAAAGTTTTCAGGTTATGGTTTTAATAAATCACACTCGGCAGCCTATGCATTGGTTTCTTATCAAACAGCTTGGCTAAAAACGCATTTTCCTGCGCCTTTTATGGCAGCAGTATTAACGGCTGATATGAGTCATACTGAAAAAATGGTGATCATGTTAGAAGAAGCTAAAAAAATGGGACTAGAGGTCTTGTCGCCTAATATATATGAAAGCCAATATGCCTTTAGCTGTATTTCAGACAAGACTATTTTATATGGTTTGGGCGCCATTAAAGGCATTGGAGAGGGGGCGATTTTAGAAATCATAGAAAAACGTCAAAAATATTTAAAGTTTGATAATTTGTTTGATTTTTGCTCAAAAATAGACCCCCATAAAGTCAATCGACGCGTGCTGGAAGCGCTAATTTTTTCAGGCGCTTTTGATTGTTTGAATCAAGATAGATCGGTTATGGCTTATTATTTAGATGAAGCCTTAAAGTACAGCCAACAAGAATCTATTCGAAAAATACAAAAACAACAAGATTTATTTGGCACCGAAAGTACAGTGGCGCTTTCACCTAGCCAAACGTATAGTGATAAAAACATTCTAAAATGGGAAGAGGCTAAGCGGCTCAAACTCGAAAAACAAACATTAGGCTATTGTTTGTCAGGTCATTTTTATCATGCATACCAAGCTGAATTAAGCCAATATATCTCATGTAAAAACAATGAAATTTCTACTAAAGTACCTACTGGTCAAGCTTCTAATCAAAACACCAATCAATATCGTCATAAATCGACGACTAAATTAGTAATAGCGGGTATCGTCTCGGGTGTTCGAACCATGCTAACCAAAAAAGGCGATCGCATGGCCTTTGTGACGCTAGATGACGAAACAGAGAAAACGGAAGTGGTGATTTTTTCCGATTTGTATCAAAAAACCAGAGAATATCTAATAGAAGATAAATTATTAGTTTGTGCCTGTGAGGTAAAAATAGACAGCCAAAATAACCAACTGAGAATTCGCGCACAAGAAATATATGATTTCGATGAAGCTCGTAATCATTATGCCAAACAACTTGAGTTATATATTAATAATACAGAGGGCCAACCTGGCTTTAATTTCCAGGTTAATTTTGACGAGTTTAAAACAATGTTAAATGCTCAAAAAAAGGGTAACGTTTCAATTGTGATTTATTATAACAATAATCAAATTAAAACGCAGGTAAGGCTGTCTGCTGATTGGGCCATTTTTCCTTCCGAAGAATTCTTGCAAAAACTGACCGTCTTGATTGGAAAAGCTAATATCAAATTAGTTTTTTAATATTTTGCTTTAGTATAGAGGTTTCAAGATGGATTCAAGTTTTAATTCAAATCTTAATTTTATAGATTCAGTAACCAGACTCCGTCAAAATGAGAAAAACAAGCAACTTTTAAATGCCGCTTCGGCTTTCGATAATATTGATAAAGTTGAAATATGGCTTCAAGCCGGCGCAGCCATAGAATCTACTGATCACAAAGGCTACACTGCGCTGATATTAGCCGCTCGTTGGGGGCACTCTGCTGTGGTCGCGCATTTACTTTTGAAGCATGCGAATATAGAAGCGGTCAACCAATATGGCAAAACCGCCCTGATATCATCTGCCCGCTGGGGTCAAACTGCTGTGGTAAAACATTTACTTTCTAAAGGCGCGAATATAGAAGCTGCCAATCAATATGGCGAAACTGCCCTTATGTTTTCTGCGATGAGTGGTCACACTGCTGTGGTGGAACATTTACTTTTTAATAATGCAAATATAGAAGCATCTAATCAAGAGGGCGAAACGGCCCTGCTATTAGCCGCTTGGAAAGGCCACACTGCTGTAGTCGAAAAATTACTTTCAAAAGGTGCGAATATAGAAGCTGCTGACCAAAACGGTTACACTGCCCTTATATGTGCTGCCATAGCTGGTCATACTGCGGTGATTCGAGCATTACTTTTGAAAGGGGCTAATAAAGAGTTTGCTAGCCAATTGGGTAATACTTCCTTAATGTTAGCTGCTGAGCGTGGTCAAACTGCTGTGGTAGAACAATTAATAGACGCCGGCGCAGCTATAGAAGTTACCAATCAATATGGCAAAACCCCACTGATGTTAGCTGCCGAACGTGGTCAAACTGCGGTAGTCGCATATTTACTTTTGAAGAATGAGAGTAAAGAAGTGACCAATCGACATAGAGACACAGCGCTGATGTTGGCTGCAAGTGCCAATCGTCAAGATACTGCTTTTCTCATTTTAAGGGCGATGTCGTCTGAGTCAAGGGCTGCTCTGAAATTTGGGCAAGGCGGTTGTGCGCTTAATCGTTGTCTTAGTCAGCATCCCTCTGGAAAACTTGCTGTTAGGTATGAGGCAATGGCTTCAGGTTTTGAAAGACAGGTAGGCGAAATATACCAATTTTTCAGTCATTCATCTCGGTCTATGATCCATCCTATTTTAGCCATTATGTTAGAATATATTCGACCTGCATGGCTATTAAATGTCAACATGTTGAGTGAGGTCAGTCTTGTTTCAAGAACAGCTCAAAGCCAAGAAAGGTTAGTAGAATCAGAAGCGCTCTTTGCTCAAGCAGCGGTGCCCGTACTTTTTACACCAGATATAAGAAGAGCATGTACGTTGACATTGACTTTGGCAGCTCCAGCTGAAAAAGAAGTGCCATCAAGCAAAAAAACAAAATAAAAATGAAAAATCAACTTAATCGGAATGTGTCAGGGAAAGTGAGAAAAAGTTCTTACGAACTTAGTACGGATTATCCTGCCAAAATATCTTCTTTTTGTCCACTATTATTTTTAATATTCCCCAAATGAATTTGACCTACTTTTGGTGGGTTTATCAAGCAATGATAACCCATTTTCAGAGTCAAAATTTAAAACACTGAAATATTGACCAGAGTTTCCAGGTCGATTTGATAATATGAATTTCGCAAAAAAAGGTGGCGTCTCAATTGTGATTTATTATAACAATAATCAAATTAAAACGCAGGTAAGGCTTTCTGCTGACTGGGCCATTTTTCCTTCCGAAGAATTCTTGAAAAAACTAACTATCTTGATTGGAAAAGCTAATATCAATTTAGTTTTTTAATATTTTAAAAAATAAATGTGTCTGCCATTTTTCATTCCGGCCCCTACTTATCTGCCCAAATTCAAAACGTAGCGCTCCGTAGGGGCCGGTCTCCGTGCCCATAAGCGTCAAGCTTAAATTATAAAAGGTGAGTTAACATATTGAAAGGTAAGTAAAAAGAGCATAGAGTACTCTTAAAAAATTTTCAGTGACGAAAAAGCAAAAGGGACTCTATGCAAGAAAGGATTGTATCAAAAATTGGAAATAATGTCATAAATTTATTAAGTTTGACAGCCAAGAAAATAGGTAAGAAAGTTGATTTTATTAAACGTCGGGATAAAGCTAAAATAGCCCCAGATGTTTTTTCTAAAGTGCTGATTTTAGGTTATTTATCAGATATTAAAATTAGCCTTCACGGGTTATCCCAATTATTTAAACAAGAGGGAGTGAAGGTTAGCAAGCAAGCTGTACATGAACGATTTAATCCTGCAGCAGTGGAATTAATGAAGGGCCTATTTAAAGAGTCCTTTGACCAATTAAAAAATGCACAAAGCGTTGTTATTGAACTATTACAGCCGTTTTCAAGTATAAAGATTTTAGATAGTAGCACTATAGCGCTACCATCACATATGAAAGAATTATATAAGGGCTGTGGTGGTGTTGGCCCAGAAGCCACACTTAAAATTCAAACATTATTGGATTATGGGAATGGGCAAATAGAAGATATCACTATTACTGATGGGCGAAAAAATGATCAGAGCTTTAAAAGGCATTTAGAAAAAATTGAAGAAGGGGCCCTTTATTTACAAGATTTAGGTTATTTTGACTCAGAATCGCTGAGTAAGCTGCACAAAAATAAAGCGTATTTTATTAGTCGACTTTTCACTCAAACAGCACTATATGATATAAATGGGGAACGCCTTGATTTAGCAAAAAAGCTTCAAAAATCCGGGCGGTTCTTCACAATAGATGTGTTTCTAAGTAAACAACATAAAGTGCCTGTTCGGCTAATCATTCAACGTTTATCTGAAGCAGCGATGGCTACTAGCATTAGAAAGATAAGGGAAAATGCACGAAGACATGGAAAAACACCAACAAAAGCAACCTTAAATTTTTCTGGGTGGTCGATTTGTGTTACGAATATACCCAAAGAAATGTTGAAAGAAGAACAAGTTTATTTATTATATGCTGTACGTTGGCAAATTGAACTATTTTTCAAATTATGCAAAAAAGAAGCTGGTTTTGCTAAGATCAGAAGTAAAAAGACAGATCGTATTTTATGTGAAATTTATGCAAGGCTTATTGGGGTGATGCTGCTGCTTTATATGAGCTGGCCAGTAAGATGGGAGGTAGGAGGTGAGCACGAGCTCTCCTTTCCGAAGGCATATCAATGCTTGCGTAAAAGAACTGCAGGATTTTTTAAAGCACTTAGCTCTTTATACCGTTTAAAGTTGTTTTTAAAAGACTTTCTAAGTGATTTACAGGCTTTTGCAATGAAAGATATTAAACGAAAAAATCCAGCAACTCACCAAAAATTAATGGCGAGTACTGGTCAAAAGGTATTAGGTGTAAAACTAGCCCCCTACCAAAAATTGATGTGGGATGTTAGTCAAACTTAAATTATAAAAGTGACAGTTATAGCTTAGTTAAAAACTAGTCACCGAAACTATGAACCTTTACAGTTGCGAACTAAGGGCTCTTAGCGCTTGCACGGCAATCCAGGTATTAAAAATCCTTTTTTTCCCTCATCCGCCCTGCGGCAAAAACCCCCCACCAATTATAATTTAAGCTTAACGCCTATTGGCACAAAGACTGACTATTACCTTCAATCTGTAAAAATATTAAGGTCCTGATCCTGGTTTTAATTTTGATGCTGCTGCAGCAATTCCCGGCCTAAAAAAAGCCACCAAAGACTACGTAGCTAACTCTTTGCGGCGGTAGCTGCAACCTTCAATAGCCCCATGTGCAGTCGGCTGAGCGCTCTGCGCGAAGCTGACGAAACGTGGGGA
>CANJMM010000012.1 GCA_947475765.1 Legionellales bacterium
CATTTATATAACGTTGATGAGCTAATCTCATGTTTTGCACAAAATTTTTTTATAGATACAGGACTATTTTCTAGTTCTAAAAATAAATTATGCCAAAATTTGAGTTTATTTTCTTGTGATGAGTATGAAGAAAGCTTAGAAACCATAAATACCCCTATTTTTTTTAATAATCAGGGGTATTTTCCGATAAACAAGTTATATAGGGAAGATGGGGTTTATTTGACGCTTACCCAATACCCTTAATTCTGATTTAATTAATTTATTTTCATGAATATAATCATGAATAAACTCTTGAAAAGCAAAACCTGCCTGAGCAGGAGAGCGATATGCCCAATCAGCCAAAGCTTGATAAAAAGAATTTTTGTTGTTGTTTGGATTTTTTGGATTTTTTTTAGTTCTAAATTCTGCCGCATACGGTGAAAATAGCGCTAAAAATTTAGCCATTAATTCCCCAGGAATATTGCCAAAATTTCGAACCATTTGATTCGTGTTAATACAAGAAAAAGAACGGATAAATTCATTTTGATAAGAAAAATCGACGGGAGATAAAAATAATATTAATTTTTTATATTGATTAGGATATAAAGCAGCAAATAATAAACTAATGATCCCTCCCTGGCATACCCCTAGAATATAAATATCTGGTGTATTTAAATATGCTACGGCTTTAAGCAAATAAGCCACATAATCTTGAAATACAAGTTGTCTTTCCATAAAATTAGGGGGCTCTCCCCAGTCTAGCAAATAAACATCCATGCTTTTTTCTAATAATTGTCTAATAATAGATCTATCAGGATATAAATCTAAGATATCTGGGTAATTAATTAAACCAAATAAAATTAGTACAATAGGCTTGTTTTTATTTTTATTATTTTGATTTTTATTATTATTATTAGGATAAGGTAAAACAGCAGGGACAATATCATGGGGGAGTGCGTAGTGCCTAAGGACCACATTGTCTACTTTAAATATGCCAGTCCATGGCGTTGTAGACAAGGTGACTCACTTCCCCATCATATTATATAAAATATCAATCTATCAATCGTACCTAGGTTGTTCTTCCGATTCAAGCTCAGCACTTGCAACAGCAGCTTGAGCTTGAGCTTGAGGCTGTTGAGCCGCAAAATCTTCTTCGCCACCTATGTCTTTCATACTTAAACGAATGCGACCTTGTCTATCAATTTCAAGTACTTTGACTTTGACAACTTGACCTAACTTAAGATAATCATTGACATCTTCAACGCGTTCATTACAAATTTGTGAAACATGCACTAGGCCATCTTTACCAGGTAAAATATTCACAAAGGCACCAAATTCTGCTAAACGAACGACTTTACCTTCGTAAATGGTATTCACTTCTACATCGGCTGTTAAAGACTCGATACGCTCTTTCACTTTTTCACCCGAAGTGGTGTCAGTTGCAACAATATTCACTTGACCATCATCTAAAATTTCGATTGAACAGCCAAATTCTTCGGTTAAGGCTTTAATGGTTGCACCACCTTTGCCAATGACTTCCCGAATTTTATCTGCTTTAATTTTAAAAGAATAAACACGAGGGGCAAATTCTGAAATTTCAGTTCTAGGGCCAGATATCGTTTCGTTCATAATATTTAAAATATGTAAACGAGCAGCTTTGGCTTGCTCAAGTGCGACTTGCATAATTTCTTTGGTAATACCATCGATTTTAATATCCATTTGCAAAGCCGTTACGCCATTTTCACTACCGGCTACTTTAAAATCCATGTCGCCTAAATGATCTTCATCACCTAAAATATCGGTTAGAACAGCATATTGGTCGCCTTCTTTAATTAACCCCATTGCAATACCCGCAACAGGTGCTTTTAAAGGCACACCAGCATCCATTAAGGCTAAACTGGTACCACATACACTGGCCATAGAACTTGAACCATTTGATTCGGTGATTTCAGAAACCACACGTAAAACATAAGGGAAAACTTTATCATCTGGCAAAACCGCATGAATGGCACGTTTTGCTAGAAAGCCATGGCCAATTTCGCGACGCTTAGGACTGCCGACCATGCCTACTTCACCTACACAATAGGGAGGGAAGTTATAATGTAACATGAAATTTTGCTTTTTTTCACCCGAGGCGTTGTCTATCATTTGAGCATCTCTGCCGGTACCTAAAGTAGCGACCACAATGGCTTGGGTTTCACCCCGTGTAAAAAAGGCTGAACCGTGCGTTCTGGGTAACACACCTGTATCGACGGTAATAGGACGAACCGTTTCTGTATCACGGCCATCGATTCTGGACTCGCCCGCTAATATTTTTGAACGGACTAAATTACTTTCAAGTTCAGAAAAAATAGTCTTCAATTTTTCGACAGTAGGGTTGTTATCCGCACCTAAAATAATACATTGCTCAATCATTTTTTTACGTAACGCAGCAATCTCTTGCTGACGCTGCGATTTAGCGGGGATAGCATATGCTTTAGCCAAATCTTGAGATACTAACTCATGAATCTTAGATTCTAATAAAGTATCTTTAGGCGCTGGCTGCCAATCCCAAGCGGCTTTACCGGCTTCTGCCGCAAGCGCTTCAATTGCCTGAATACAAATTTGTAATTTTTGATGACCAAATACCACTGCCTCTAACATAATGGCTTCGGATAATTGCGCTGCCTCAGATTCCACCATTAAAATAGACGTTTTTGTACCCGCTACCACTAGGTCTAATTCAGACGTTTTAAGTTGCTCAACTGTTGGGTTCAGCACATACTCGCCATGAATATAGCCTACTCTTGCGGCACCTAAAGGCCCCTTAAACGGTATACCTGAAATAGCCAAAGCAGCCGAAGCGCCTATCATGGCAGGAATATCAGAATGTATGGCGGGATTAATAGACATTACTGTCGCCACAATTTGAATTTCATTCATGAAACCTTCAGGAAACAAGGGACGTATAGGCCTGTCAATTAATCTTGAGGTTAATACTTCGCTTTCACTAGGACGACCTTCACGCTTAAAAAATCCGCCAGGAATTTTACCTGCGGCATACATCCTTTCTTGGTAATTAACCGTTAGAGGGAAAAAAGTCTGATTGGGGTTAGCTTCTTTCACACCCACTACAGTCACAAGCACAACCGTGCCTTCCATGTTAACCATGACAGAACCAGTGGCTTGACGCGCAACTACGCCTGTTTCAAGCGTAACGGTATGTTCACCAAATTGAAATGTTTTTATACAAGCGCTCACGAAGTTTCCTTAAAATTGGATAATAATTAGCGACGTAACCCTAAGCGGCCTAAAATTTCTTTATAGGTTTTAGGATTAACTGATTTTAAATAATCGAGCAATTTACGACGCAGTGCAACCAATTTCATTAGGCCGCGACGCGAATGCAGATCTTTAGTGTGCTCTGCTAAATGCCGAGATAAATCATTAATGCGTGAGGTAACTAAGGCTATCTGTACTTCAGGTGATCCGGTGTCTTTCGGTGCACGCTGATAAGTTTCAATGACTTCTGCCTTAATAGCCGTGGTTAGTGCCATGGGGGAACTTCTCCATATATAGGTTTATCAACTAAATGATTTTATTTACTTTTAAATTCAACTGCGAATAATAACATAATCAAACCCATTTTTCACCTTTGATTTGTCCCTGATTATCTATATTAATCAAAGCAACAAACTGATTGTCTCTGCGCTCATGTAAGGCGAAAATTTGACTTTCCCCTGATTTATTCAGGCTAGTGTTTAATTTTTGACCCGATTTTAATTTTTTTATATCAGGTTCTTCTAATGCTATCTGAGGTAAATGCTTAAAAATAATGTTGAGGGGAAGTAAATGTGCTTCACTGATCTGCTCTAGAGCCACCATTTGTCTGGCCTCAAAAGGATCGACTTGCAAACGATGTAATGTTTCTACATGCGCGCCACAGCCTAATAATTGTCCTATATCATGAACCAATGATCTAATATAGGTACCCTTACTGACCTGAGTAACAAAGCTCAGTTTGTCTTTATGTATAGCTTCTAATTTTAAGCTATAAATATGAACGGATCTCGGGGGCCTAATAATATCTTGGCCTTTGCGAGCATAATGATATAAAGGCCTACCTTGAAATTTTAAAGCGGAATACATAGGCGGAATTTGTTCTATTGGGCCAGTAAATTGCTGCAATACCGGTTCTATTTGATTTGTATCAAGATAAGGAACGGGATACTCTGCGCAAATTTCTCCTTCGGCATCTAAAGTCGTCGTCACTTGACCTAATTTGGCTGTCACTCCATAGGTTTTATTGGCATTAAGCAAATAGCCTAAAAACTTAGTGGCAGATCCTAAGGCGATAACCAACATGCCTGTTGCCAGAGGATCTAATGTCCCCCCATGGCCTATTTTAATCGCCTTGGGTAAATCCAATTTTTTTCTAAGAGCATAAATAGCCTGTTGAGAACTTAAGCCTTTAGGCTTATCTAATAATATTAATCCTGATGTCATACCAGATGTCATACCAGATATTATGAATTAATGAGAGAGCGCAGAATCGATTAAGTGCGTAAGATTATAGGCTTTTTCATGGCTTTCATCATGCACAAATTTAAGCTGAGGCACTTTTTTGCTTGACCAATTCTTCGCAATTTCAATGCGATAATACGTACTTTTTTCATTAAGCGATTTTAATAAGGCTTTAGGATCCGCCACGCCGATTAAGCTTACGTTAATATTTGCATAAGATAAATCGACTGTGACCTGCACATCCATGACGGTTAATAATCCTGTTCTTAAAGGCGGATCTTTTTGAAATAAAACAGCCAGCTTATTTTGAATCACTTGTGCTATTTTACCGGTTCTTTTTGTTTCAATCATTGACTAACGCTCACGTGATTCGACAAACTGCGGTTTGACTTCTATTTTTTCAAACACCTCAATTTGATCGCCTGATTTAACGTCATTATAATTTTTCACACCAATACCACACTCTGTGCCTGTACGAACTTCACTGACGTCTTCTTTGAATCGTCTTAAAGATTCAAGTGCCCCTTCATAAATAACGATATTATTTCTTAATACACGAATAGGCAGATTACGTTTAACAACCCCTTCTGTGACCATACAACCTGCGATGGCGCCAAATTTAGCCGATCTAAACACATCTCTCACTTGAGCTAAGCCTACAATTTGTTCTTTAAAGGTCGAGCCAATTAAGCCTAATATTGAGACATTCACCATATCAATAACATCATAAATAATACTGAAATAATTTAAGGCAATGTTTTCTTGCTCTGCTAATTTACGCGCAGTGGTATCTGCTCGAACATTAAAACCAATGACGACACCATTAGAGGCCATGGCCAAATTAATATCGGATTCGTTTAATCCGCCTACGCCTTTACCAATAACCCTAACTTTCACATTATCGTTAGAAAGTTTTTCAAGGGTATCGCTTAAGGCTTCAACTGAACCCTGTACATCGGCTTTTAAGACAATACTTAAATGACGAACGGTACCTTCTTCCATCCGGCCCATGAAATTTTCTATTTTTAGAGATTGCTGCTTAGCTAAACGGCTTTCTCTTATTTTAGACTGTCTAAAAGTGGCCAATTCTCTGGCTTTTCGCTCATCATTCAAGACCACAACCGAATCACCGGCTTGAGGAATATTTGATAAACCCAATACTTCAACAGGAATAGATGGCCCCGCTGTTTCAACTGGATTGCCACTTTCATCTAACATGGCTCGAATACGGCCATATTCCATACCCGTTAAAATAATATCGCCTTTTTTAAGCGTACCCATTTGAACTAAAATAGTCGCAACAGGACCTCGACCTTTGTCTAAACGAGATTCAATTACGGTTCCTTTAGCAGGGCCATCATAAACAGCTCGAAGATCCATCATTTCTGCTTGCAATAAAATTGCCTCAAGCAAACTGTCTATACCTAAACCTGTTTTAGCTGAAACCGGCACAAACATGGTGTCACCACCCCAACTGTCTGCTATCACTTCATGCTGAACTAATTCTTGTCTGATTTTATCTGGATCAGCTGAATCTTTGTCCATTTTATTCACAGCGACAATTAACGGTACTTTTGCTGCTTTAGCATGTTGTATGGCTTCAATTGTTTGTGGCATAACGCCATCATCTGAGGCCACTACTAAGACAATAATATCTGTACACTTTGCCCCACGCGCCCGCATAGAACTAAAGGCAGCATGGCCTGGTGTATCTAAAAAAGTCACCATGCCTTTTGGTGTTTCAACATGATAAGCACCAATATGCTGAGTAATTCCACCTGCTTCTCCGCCCGCAACACGCGTGCGACGGATATAATCTAGCAAAGAAGTTTTACCATGATCCACATGACCCATAATAGTCACTAATGGTGCACGAGATTTGGCCTCACCATTATATTCAATATTGACATAATCTTCAGGGCTTAAATCATTTTTTGCCACAGGACGATGTCCTAATTCTGTGACCACTAACACAGCCGTATCTTGATCTAATGGCTGATTAATGGTTGCTATTACGCCCATTTTCATTAAGCACTTAATAACTTCTCCTGCCTTCAAAGACATTCGTAAAGCCAGCTCAGTTGCCGTAATGGTTTCAGGAACATTCACATCATAAACTTGAGGTTGAGTGGGTTTTTCGAAACCATGTTTTGGTGCAGAAAAAGATTTTGACTGTCCTTTTTTGAAGCGATCTTTTCTTCTTTTTCTCGCAATATAGCCTTCGTCTTCCTCTTCATTTTCTGCCAATGCAACAGGCCTTCTGATAAGCGATTTAACTTTTAACTTCTCTTTTTTGCTGTCTTTGACTTCTTTGCTTTCTTTGGCGTCTTTACTTTCTTTGGTTTCTCTGTCGTCGCGGCGAGGATGATGGGCCTCTTTTGGTTTTTCACGATCTCGAGGTTTCGCAGCATCTTTATCTTGAGAATTTTTTTGATCTTTTAGATCTTTTAGATCTTTAGAAATGCCTTCTTTTGAAGATAAAATTTGTTCTGATTCCAAACCTGTTTTTTCAACGCTTAGGGTACTCTCTGCTTCTGCAGTAATCGCTTGCTTTACTTCAGGTTGTTGTTCAATCACTTGTTCAATTACTTGATCCATAATTTCATGAACAATTTCTTGTGTTTGAATGGCCTCAATAGCCTCAGGCTTAATGTCTTCTTTCTCTACCGTACGCTTAATAAATTTACGACGTTGCTTGGTCACAACTGTCACTGTCTTTTGATTTGCTCGCCCAGGCAAACGAACATTTAATTCGCTGACACGTTCTCTTGTTACGGTAAACTGGGTGACACCAGCAGCATTAAGCTGCCCTTCACCATGATCATATTTCAATTTTTCTAATAATTTTTGTTTTTGATCTTCTGTGACAAGATGGCTCATGCCCTCTTTACAATCCACACCCGCGCCTTCCAGTTGCTTTATCAGCATCTGAGGAGAAATTTTTAGAATATCCGCGTATTCTTGTACGGTTACCTCTGACATAAGGGCACCCTCCCGAGTCTTACCACTATTCTGCTTTCTCAAACCACTTTGCACGCGCAGCCATAATAAGCTTGCCGGCTGTTTCTTCATTCATGCCTTCTAGTTCAAGCAAATCATCAACTGACTGCTCGGCTAAATCATCTTGTGTGCATACTCCTTTACTTGCGAGTTGATAAGCCAATTGCTTATCCATCCCTTCAACTGCTAATAAATCTTTTTGTGGCTCATGCTCACCCACACGCTCTTCTTGTTGAATCGCTTGTGTTAATAACGCATCTTTTGCTTTTTCTCTTAATTTTTCCACTTGATCTTTTTCCAGCCCTTCTAATGCCAATAATTCTTGTATAGGGATATAAGCAATTTCTTCTAAGCTCGTAAAACCTGCGTCTATTAAAGCAATGGCCACTTCTTCAGTTGCCTCTAGCTGCTGCTGAAAAAGAACCAATAACTTTTGGTTTTCTTGCTCTTCTCTTTCTTCAGATTCTTTTTCAGTTATCACGTTTAAAGTCCACCCGGTTAATTGGGCTGCTAATTTAACGTTCTGACCACCTCGACCAATTGCTTGGGCCAGTTGATCTTCTGCCACAATCACATCCATTGTATTGCTATCATCATCGATGACAATAGAGATTACTTCAGCAGGCGAAATGGCATTGATAACAAACTGAGCAGGATTTTCATCCCACAGCACGATATCAATACGCTCTCCGCCTAATTCATTGGATACGGCTTGTACCCTGGATCCACGCATGCCTACACAGGCGCCAACAGGATCCATTCGATTGTCTTTGGCCAACACCGCAATTTTAGCCCGAAGACCTGGATCTCTTGCGGCAGCTTTAATTTCTATAGAACCATCCCCAATTTCAGGAACTTCAATTTTAAATAGCTCAATCAACATGCCTGAAGATGCTCGGCTAACAAATAACTGCGGGCCTCTTTGATCTGTTTTCACGTCTATTAAATAAGTACGGACCCTATCGCCTATGCGCACTTGTTCACGAGGCAACATTTCTGAGCGAGGTAACAAAGCTTCAGCGTTGTTGCCCAACTCAATTACCACGTTTTCACGCGTCACTTTTCTGACCGTACCCGATAATAATTGTCCAATACTGGCTTTAAATTCTTCAGCGACTTTATCGCGTTTCGCCATTCTTAATCTTTGTAAAATAACTTGTTTCGCTGTTTGCGCTGCAATACGACCAAATTCTATTGACTCAATAACCGCTTCAACATAGCTGCCTAAAACCGCCTCTGGATAAGTTACCAAGGCTTGTTCTAAATACATATGACGATTAGGATAAAACTTTGATTCTAAGCCTTCTTCTGTCAAATCCATGCCAATTTTAGCCAATATAAACTGATCGACCACCAACCAACGACGATAAGTTTGATAATCCCCGGTTTTTCTGTCTATCTCAACTCGAAAATCCCAATCTTGGCCATATTTCTTTTTAGTGGCCGTTTCAAGTGCCAATTGCAAGGCTTCAAATATAACTTCTTTAGGAATATCTTTTTCATGGGATACAGCATCTACAATTAATCTAATTTCAGAGTTCATTGGCGTTGCCTCGCTTACGATCTTGTCTTGATTTTTTACTCAAACTTTTATTCACAATATTTTCTGATACACATAGTTTTGCTTTAATCACCTCATCTGAGTCAATCTCTAGCGCTATGGTTTCTTTTGTACCGTCTTTTTCTATTTGTAAGACCAGCTTCATTTCATCTGCAGTTATTAACAAGCCTTTGAAATTTTTTCGGCCATCAATAGGCGTTTTTAAGCTCAATGCCACGCGTTTGCCAACTTGTTCAACAATCTGCTCTTGTGTAAACAAAGGCCTATCTATACCAGGAGAAGAAACTTCTAATACATAGGCATTTTCAGATAACATGCCTTCTACGTCTAAGACTGCACTCATACGACGGCTTAACATAGCACATTCATCTAAATTAATAGGCACATTAGGTTTATCAACGTAGATAACCAAACGATGACGATAACTGCCTTGATTCAATTCCGAACCAACGAATGTAAACCCTTCAGATTCTACTATGGGCTTAACCAATTCATTTATTTTTTGTCGATTCACGCGTTATCTCTATTAAAATCTACTGCCAATAAAAAAGCCCCGTAAGGGGCTTTCATTTTTTTGCCAGACTTGGCCTAATTTTGGTTGCGGGGGCAGGATTTGAACCTACGACCTTCGGGTTATGAGCCCGACGAGCTGCCAGACTGCTCCACCCCGCGTCAAGTGAGAGTATAATACCCATTTAATAATCAAACTGCAAGCGCTTTATACCTCTTATATAATACTTATATAAAATTTATATAAAATTAATATAAAATTAATATAAAATTAATATAAAACCTAAAGCAATTTAGAAAATTACCTCACCTAGTGCATAGCCACATATGGCCAAAATAGGCCCTGGCAATATCCCAAATAATAAAATAGCCAGGCCATTAATAGACAGCATTGTACGGGTTTCTAAAGCCCCCATTCTAGGTTTTAGCCCAAAAAGCACTTCACTAGGCTCATCAAAATACATGAGCTTAATGACTCTTAAATAATAAAAAGCCCCAATCACAGAGAAAATAATGGCAATAAGCGCCAAATTGAGCCAACCTGCTTCTATCAAGCTACTTAACACCAGAAACTTAGCGTAAAAACCCGCAGTAGGAGGTATGCCTGCCAAAGAAAACATAACAAGCATCATCATAAAGGCCAACCATGGGCTTTGTTTAGCTAAGCCTTTAAAGTCTTTCAAGTTTTCAAACTCAAATCCTTTATGGCTTAAATAAGTAATCAAACCAAATGCACACGCATTCACTAAAGCATAAATTAACGTGTAATACAGCGCATTCGCATAGCCCACTTCAGGTCCAGCAATAAAGCCCAACATAATAAAACCCACATGCGAAATAGTAGAATAAGCCAACATGCGTTTTATATTTGTTTGAGCAATCGCCACAATATTACCAATGGCCAAAGATAATATTGCCAAAATAGCGATATAAATTACCCAAATAGCCTCTAATTGTACAAAGCCTTCGGCAAATAAACGATAGATCATGCCAAACGCCGCAATTTTAGGTGCTGTAGACACTAATAACGTCACTGAGGCTGGCGCACCTTGATACACATCGGGGATCCACATATGAAAAGGCACTAATCCAAATTTAAAGGCAACGCCTGCCAAAATAAATACCAAGCCAAACAAAGCCAATTGTCTGTCAGCCTCCATTAATTTAAGCGCAATTTCATCTATTCTAATCGACCCTGTCAGGCCATAAATAAGCGACATGCCGTACAAGAGCATAGCAGAAGCAATGGCGCCCATAATAAAATATTTTATACCCGCCTCAACGCTGTGTTGATTATCTTGTTGCATGGCCACTAAGGCATAAAGCGGTAAAGATAAAAGCTCTAAGCCAAGATAGACCATTAATAAAGTATTAGCCGAAACTAAAAACAACATGCCTAAGCCAGACATCATTAATAAAACATGATATTCGCCTCGAGGAAACAGCCTATCTTTAACATAAGCTCGGCTGTATACCACGACCATAAATAAAACAATCAGTCCCGTTGCTTTTAATACTTGAGAAAGATTATCTACAATAAAATGACCATCGAAAAATACACCTGAAACCGGCACTTGAATCACTAAATATGCTGTGAGCAACAAAGTAACTAACGTTAAAAAATAAGTTAAAATATACGTTGCATTTTTAAACTTGTCTTTTAAGAAGACATCGATAATTAATATAATTAACCCAAGCATGGCCAAGACCATTTCAGGCAAACAAGCTAAATAATTATTTATTTGCATGATTTAGCCTCTCTCCTCTAATTTTGATGCCATAAACTCACTCACTAATGATTCTGCACTGGCCGCCGTCATATCAAATAATGGCTTAGGATAAACACCAAAACCAATGACCAATAAAGCCAACACACATAAATAACTTTTTTCTCTTATCGTAATATCTTGCAGCATCGCAACCTGTTGATTCTTCACTTCGCCGTAAATAACCCGTTTAACAAGCCATAAAGAATAGACTGCGCCAAAAACTAAGGTTGTGCCCGCAAAAAAAGCATACCAAATATTGGCTTTCCAGCTGCTTATCACGACTAAAAATTCGCCTATAAACCCAGAAGTTCCCGGTAAGCCTGCATTGGCCAAGGCAAACAACACAAAAAAAGCAGAAAAAACAGGCATTTTGTTAATCACGCCGCCATAATCATTGATTTTACGTGAATGCATTCGATCGTATAGCACCCCAATACAGAAAAATAAGGCCCCTGATATAAATCCATGAGAAATCATTTGAACATAAGCGCCATGAATTCCCATTATCGCCATATTTTGGCTGGCCTCAGTTTGCATATCGATGAGCTCAAAACTCATAAAAATACCTAAAGTCACAAAACCCATATGTGCAATCGATGAATACGCAATTAAGCGCTTCATGTCTTTTTGAACAATGGTCACCAAGCCAATATACACCACAGCAATCAGCGATGCGGCTATAACAAGCCAGCCATATTCTCTGGCCGCATCTGGAACAATGGGTAAAATAAATCTTAAAAAGCCATAAGCACCCATTTTTAATAAAATAGCGGCTAAAATAACAGACCCCCCTGTTGGGGCTTCAGTATGCGCATCGGGTAACCAAGTATGGACAGGGAACATAGGGACTTTAACGGCAAAGGCTACTAAGAAGGCCAATAAAATCCATTTTTGTTGATCAAAAGTCAAAGGCAACAGTTGAAAAGTCGCAATGGCAAAAGGGTTTTCTACGCCTGCCTGACGTGCTTGATAATTAAGATAGATTAACGCAATTAATAAAAAAACGGACCCTAAAAAAGTATATAAGAAAAACTTAATAGTCGCATAAACTCTGTTTTGACCACCCCATATGCCAATAATCAAAAACATGGGGATCAACATAGCTTCCCAAAAAACATAAAACAAAATTGAATCTAAAGCAGAAAAAACACCGACCACTAAGCCTTGCATCACTAAAAATGCACATAAGTAAGCACTGATATTATTTTTGACATTCTGCCAAGCCGAGAGAATAACCAAAGGCGTAAACAAACAAGTTAAGATAATTAAAGGCAAGGCAAAGCCATCAACCCCCAAGGCATATTGAATATGCAAGGTGCTTAACCAATCCATTTTCTCGACAAATTGAAAGGCCGACTGGGTATTATCAAATTGCCCCCAAACAAATAAGCTGAGCATAAAACAACCCAGAGAAACCCCTAGAGCTGCCCATTTAACTAAACACGGTTTTTTATCCCCGCCTATCACAAACAGCAAGGCACCTGCCAATATAGGCACCCAAATTAAAAGTGATAACCAAGGCAAAGTCCAAACAGGATGTATCATGATTTATCCTAAGATTATTTATAGCAATATATTTTTTAAAAGCATTAAGGCTAACAAGCCTAACAAGCCTAATATCATGGCAAAAGCATAATGATAAATATAACCAGACTGAATATGTCTCATAAATTTAGCCGTCATGCCAATCATTTTGGCAGAGCCATTTACCACTAGGCCATCAATAAGCATACGATCGCCCACTTTCCAGAAAACCCACCCCACAAATCGAACACTTGGGGCTAATAAATATTGATTCAATAAATCAAACCCATATTTATTTTCCATGATTTGATAAATTAATAATAATTTAGATTGTATCCAAGTTGGTATATTTGGAAATTTAACATAAGCCAGCCAAGCGCTTAATGCCCCTGCTATACTCAGCCAAACAGGCAAACTCATTAAGCCGTGCAATGCCATCGCCATAGGGCCATGAAAATGTTGCTCTAGATGCAGCATACTCGAATGCAAAGTTGAATCTATCACAATGCTGTCTTTAAAAAAGCCGGTCATAATAGGCTCTAATAAAACATACCCTAACATGACCGAAGGTATAGATAATAAAATCAAAGGCAAAGTCACCACCCAAGCTGGCTCATGAAGATGCGACTCGGTTTCTTGGTCTACTCTAGATTTTGTATGAAACACTACAAATAACAATCTAAAGCTATATAATGCCGTTACAAATACGCTGGATAAAACGGCGTAATAAGCAATAGTGGCCCCAGGAAGCGTAGATAAAGCAACTGCCTCAATAATTAAATCTTTAGAATAAAACCCTGAAAAAAATGGAAAGCCCATTAAAGCCAATGTCCCTAATAACATGGTGACATAAGTAATAGGCAATTTTTTAAATAAGCCACCCATTTTCCAAATATTTTGCTCATGGTGCATGGCCATAATCACAGAGCCTGCCCCTAAAAATAACAAGGCTTTAAAAAACGCATGCGTCACTAAATGGAACATAGCCACAGGATAGGCAGATGCCCCTAAAGCAACGGTCATATAGCCTAATTGTGACAAAGTAGAATAAGCAATAATGCGTTTAATATCATTTTGAATGATACCCAATAAACCCATAAAGAAGCAGGTTATGGCCCCAATACACATCACCACACTTAAGGCGACTTCACTGAGCTCGAATAAAGGCGACATTCTAGATACCATGAAAATCCCGGCCGTTACCATGGTTGCGGCGTGAATTAAGGCTGAAATAGGCGTAGGACCTTCCATTGAGTCGGGCAGCCAAACATGTAAAGGCACTTGAGCCGATTTACCCATTGCACCAATAAATAATAAAATACAAATAACCGTAATAGCCGACCAACCTGTTGTTTGCCAAGAAAATAAGCTCAAAGTGGGATGTGTGGCTGCAATACTATTCACTTGGTTAAAAACCACTTGATAATCTAAGCTGTTAAACAGCCATAAGATACCCGCGATGCCTAATAAAAAGCCAAAATCGCCTACCCTGTTTACTAAAAAAGCCTTTAAGTTCGCAAAAATAGCCGTTTCGCGTTTATACCAAAATCCAATTAATAAATACGAGGCAACGCCAACCGCTTCCCAGCCAAAAAACAATTGCATAAAATTATTCGCTAAAACTAACATTAGCATCGAAAAAGTGAAAAAAGCAATGTAACTAAAAAAACGTTGGTACCCAGGATCTTCTGCCATATAACCAATGGTATAAATATGAACCATCAAAGAAACAAAAGTTACCACCAATAGCATAATAATAGACAAGGGATCTAAATAAAATCCAACTTGTATGGGAATGCTCGCAATATTCGCCCAGATATACCAAGTGATATCTAAAGGCATGGCAAATGCCCCGTCAATAAATCCTTGCTTTGCTAATAAAGCTGACAGGAAAAAAGACAGCGCGACCATTAAGACAGTCAGCCGATGGGTATTTTTTCTGCCTATGTATTGCCCAAACAATCCAGCAAAAATTGCCCCAAATAAAGGCAAGCCTACAATAGCGATACATTCATATAAAACAGTTTGACCCACGTTTTTATCCTCGTGATTAGCCTTTTAAATAATCTAATTCGTCTACATTAATTGTTTTTTTGGTTCTAAATAAGCCCACCAAAATCGCTAACCCAATAGCCGATTCTGCTGCTGCAACCGTTAGAATAAAAAACACAAATATTTCCCCTGAAATATTGCCTAAAAATCTTGAGTAAGCAATAAAATTAGTATTAACCGCCAATAACATTAATTCAATACACATTAATAACACAATCACATTTTTACGATTAATAAAAATGCCCGCCATCGCAATAGAAAACAAAATAGCCGAAAACATAAGGTAATGATTTAACGTAATTTCTGTTAACATGCTTATTTTCCAATCGATATGATTTTGAGACGATTTTCTTTGGTGGCCAAAACTTGCTGGCCTGGCTTAGGCGACTTGGCTGCTCGACGTCCTCTAAAAGTTAAGGCTATTGCTGCGATAATCGCGACGGTTAAGAGCAAACCCGCCACTTCAAATGGCAACAAATACTCTGTGTACAGCACCTGACCCAATGCTTTAACATTGCTATAATCTGCTTCAACCGAAGGAAGCGTAGGGGAAATTAAGGCGTCTTTTAAAAAAGCAAAAATCAATACTGCCACAAAAGTCAGCGCCACTAAAATAGCCAACGGAAAGTAGCGCACCAATTTTTGCTTTTTGGCATTCAGTTCTACATCGAGCATCATGACCACAAACAAAAATAAGACCATTACCGCGCCAACATAAACCAGCACTAAAGTAATGGCCAAAAATTCAGCCTGGGCCAATAGCCACAAGCCACTGGTTGCCACAAAGCTTAATACTAAAAACAAGGCTGAATGCACTGAATTTCTACACAAAATAACCATTAGACCCGCCAAAATAGCCAAGCCCCCAAAAGCATAAAACATCAGGCTATGAATAACCTGACCCAATTCTAATTCCATTCTTTTTTTGCCTTATTTTTTAATATTTATTTTTAATATTTATTTTTAATATTTATTTTTATCTGTAAGCCGCATCTTCTGCACGTTCTTTTGCAATTTTCTCTTCGTATTTATCGCCAATGGCCAATAACAAATTTTTATCTAAAATATTTTGCCCGCGCGACAACAAAGCAAATTCGGACTCGCTGGTTTCTACAATAGAATCAACGGGGCACGATTCCTCACAAAAACCGCAATAAATGCATTTAAATAAATCAATTTCATAGCGTGTGGTTCTTCTGGTCCCATCTGCCCTTTGTTCGGACTCAATGGTAATGGCCAAAGCAGGACAAACGGCTTCACATAATTTGCAAGCAATGCACCGCTCTTCGCCATTAGGATAACGCCTTAAGGCATGCACCCCTCTAAACCGAGCTGACTTGGGTGTTTTTTCTTCAGGGTATTGAATGGTGATTTTACGCTTAAATAAATGCTTACCCGTTTGTTTAAGCCCTAAGATTAATTCAAACAAAGTAAAACTTTTAATCAGTCGCTTGAGCTTTTCTAACATGTACTTACTTTCCTCTACGCAAACCAAGGGTTCACATGCAATTTGACCATAAATCCAACCACGACTATCCACACAAGGGTAATCGGTATAAATACTTTCCAGCCCAATCGCATGATTTGATCATAACGATATCTTGGAAAAGTGGCTCTAAACCATAAATATAAAAACAAGAAAAATCCTGTTTTTAGAGCAAACCACATTAATCCAGGAACAAAAGCAAAAGCGTCTTCTAAAATTAGAATGCCCTCAAAAGGCGAGAGCCACCCACCTAAAAACATAATTGCGGCTAAAGCCGACACCAAAATCATATTGGCATATTCGGCTAAAAAGAAAATAGCAAATGGCATACTGGCATATTCAACATGAAAACCCGCTACAATTTCAGACTCGCCTTCTGCTACGTCAAATGGCGCGCGATTGGTTTCTGCCACGGCAGAAATCCAATACACAATAAACAAAGGGAACAGGGGCAACCAGTACCAATGTAATAACCCGCCTTTTTGCCCTAAGACAATATCTGAAAGATTCATGCTGCCTGAGGCCATTAATACGCCCACTAAAGTAAAACCCATGGCAATTTCATATGACACGACCTGAGCAGCGGATCGCATGGCGCCTAAAAAAGCATATTTTGAGTTTGAAGCCCAGCCAGCAATAATAATGCCATACACTGCCATAGAGGTTAAGGCCAATAAAAACAACAAGCCCGCATTGACATCGGCCAAAACCCAGTTTTCACTAAAAGGAATGACCGCCCATGCCACTAAGGCCGGCGCAAAGCTCAAAATAGGCGCAATAATATATAAATATCGATTTGATTGCGCCGGAATAATCATTTCTTTAAATAATAATTTAACGGCATCTGCAATAGGTTGCAATAAGCCAAATGGCCCAACACGATTAGGTCCTATTCTGTCTTGCAAATAGGCAATAATTTTTCTTTCTGCCAACGTAAGATAAGCCACTGCGCCCATAAGTGGCAAGACAATGATCATAATACGCACTATCATGGTCAATAATTCTACTAGCCACGGACTCAAACTGAGATTGAGACTGATCATTTTATTTTGTCTCCTACGCTATGCTGCTATCAGCAGCTTGAATTTCAACCCACTCACCATTGCCACCAAAGTGGCTAAGCTCAGATACGCCATGATAAGCCATCACCACGCCATCAGGCAGATTATCACATAGGCTTAAGATCAGGGGTTCGCTTTTTTTACTGCTGATAGTTAAGCTAAAGTTTACTAACTGGCCATGCGATAAATTCCGTTTTAATGCCTCTTTATGATTAAGATAAACAAATTGAGTCTGTTGATTATCGGCTGTTTTTTGTAAAGCAGCCGCCCTTCTCACGACATTATCAACTTGATATAAACCAATAGGGGCAATTCTCACTAAGGCTGTATCAGAAGGCGCTGTAGCACATGTATGTAAACTCAATTTAGACGGGGCAAAATCAATATAATACAAATTTCTTCCTGGTTTTTGGGCAAACACAGTTTTTACTTCCGTTAAAATATCTTCTGTGCTCTGATAATCAAAGCCTTCTAATTTAAATAAATTACCCAAAACCCTTAAGACTTTCCAACCGGGCCTAGCTTCGCCTAATGGCTTAACCGCTGCATCGACTGTTTGCCATTGGCCCAAGCCATTAATATACGTACCGGCCATTTCTGAAAAAGGCACAATCGGCAATAATACCGTTGCATATTTTTTTAACATAGGTGAAACATAAGGCGTAAAAGCAATGACGCTGTCTGCTTGACTTAAGGCCAATTGCATTTGACCAGGATTAGGACAATCTATTTCAGGATCTAAATTATAAAATAAATACGTTTTTAAAGCTTGATCAAGCATTTCATTTGCACTTGACGCTGCAGGATCAGGCACACTACCGGCTATAAAGCCCCCTGCACTATTCGCCCCTGTTGAAAGTAAGCCAAAACTCGCTTGTGTTTGTTTGGCTAACTCTGTTGCCAAAAAGTACAGTTCATCAAACTTGGGATGCGAAAGCGCTAAATGCCCTAATAAAACGATTTTTTTGCCTGGTTGTACTAAGAGCGCCGCAATATCTTGCTCCAGTTGAGTAGGATTCAGCTCAGAAACGAGCCCGGCATTTTTGGTCATACCAGAGGCTTTTAAAATCGCCGCTAAAGGCGTAATCATATCGCCATAGGGGCAAACCAATTCATGCGCTATGGCAAAATTAGTTGAAAAATGCACAGGATTAATCACCATGACTTTTGCGCCATTTTTTACGGCTTTCACAAGACGATGACCCAACAAGGGAATATCTTTATGAATGTTGGTTCCAATCAAAATGATAATATCTGTTTTTTCTAAGTCTTCTAATGTTGTGCCTAAAGTAGGATAACTGGGCAAGCTGGCTTGATTTTTATTGTTTTGTTGAAATAGTCTATGATCAATATTGCCTATGCTATGATCACGACAAAATTTTTGTAATAAATAATGCTCTTCTACACTTGAATTAGGCGAAATTAAGGCCCCAATTTGTGAAGCCCCGTGCTCATGCAATGTTTTTTGTATTTGCTCAAGTGCTACGGTAAGCGCCTGATGCCAGTCTACTTCTTTCCATTCACCTGACTCAGATTTGATCATCGGTTTTTGTAGCCTATCTGGGCTATTTAAGCCTTCATAGCTATACCTATCTCTGTCTGACAACCAGACTTCATTAATTTGTTCATTTTCTCTGGGCACCACTCGCATCACTTGATGATGCCAAGCATGCAAATATAAATGCGAGCCTAATAGATCATGCACAGAGACGCTATGAGATTGTTTGAGTTCCCAAGCTCTTGCCTTAAAGCGAAAAGGCTTAGAGGTTAATGCCCCGACTGGGCATAAATCAATAATATTGCCCGATAATTCAGAATCAATGCTTTGTTCAATATAGGTCCCAATTTGCGTAAATTCTCCCCGGCCAGTTGCCCCCATTTCTCGAATATTGGCCACAGATTCACCAAAGCGAACACAGCGCGTACAATGAATACAACGCGTCATATCTGTCGCAATCAAAGACCCTAAATTTTTATCTGCAACAACACGTTTGGCCTCTGTATATCTTGATATGGTTCGACCAAATCCCATGGCCACATCTTGTAATTCACACTGTCCACCTTGATCGCAAATAGGACAATCTAACGGATGATTGATTAATAAAAATTCCATGACCGATTGTTGCGCTTCCAATGCCAAAGGCGATCGCGTTTTAATTTTCATACCCGGCATAACAGGGGTAGCACAAGCCGGTAAAGGCTTAGGTGCTTTTTCTACCTCGACCAAACACATACGGCAATTGGCCGCTATCGGTAATTTTTTATGGTAACAAAATCTAGGAATACGAATGCCTGCCTCATCGGCAACTTCAATGACCATGGCGCCTTTTTTTGCGCTTAATGTCTGACCATCTATTTCAATGCTTATTTCTTCGCTCATACGTTAGCTGCCTTTATGTATGCTTCAAATTCAGGTCTAAAATGTTTTAAAAAACTTTGAACTGGCATAGCCGCAGCATCCCCTAAAGCACAAATGGTCCGCCCCATGATTTTGCCTGCCACACTATCGAGCAAGTCTAAATCTTCCCATTTGCCGTTTCCATCTTGAATGCGCTTAAGTAATTTGTATAGCCAGCCTGTGCCTTCTCTACAAGGCGTACATTGTCCACAAGATTCTTCGAAATAAAAATAAGCAATACGGGTAAGCGCTTTCACCATACAGGTGGTTTCATCCATCACTATCACTGAGCCTGCACCCAGCATAGAGCCCGCTTTGGTTAAGCTATCATAATCCATGGTTAACTCAGACATAATATGGCCAGGCAACACGGGTACAGAAGACCCACCTGGTATCACCGCTTTTAATTTGCGACCTTTCCATATGCCCCCCGCCAATTCGAGTAAGTCTTTAAAAGGCAGTCCCATAGGCACTTCATAATTACCAGGCTTGTTCACATGGCCCGAAACTGAAAAAATCTTCGTGCCGCCATTATTGGGTTTTCCTAATTCTAAAAACCACTGACCGCCTTTTTCTAAGATCACCGGGACAGAAGCCAAACTTTCGGTATTATTAATATTCGTCGGGCGGCCATATACCCCAAAATTAGCCGGGAAAGGCGGTTTAAATCTGGGTAAACCCCGTTTTCCCTCAATAGATTCCATTAGGGCCGTTTCTTCTCCACAAATATACGCCCCTGCGCCCAATAAATTGATAACCCTAAACTCGCCCAATAAGCCCTGTGCTGTTGCTTCTTTTAAGGCTTGCTCCATGCGTTCAAACGGCTCTGTGTATTCACCACGCATGTAATTAAAGCCTACGGTTGCACCGGTAACATAACCTGCAATGGCCATGCCTTCTAAGACCTGATGCGGGTTATAACGCATAATATCACGATCTTTAAAGGTCCCTGGCTCACTTTCGTCTGAATTACAAACTAAATATTTTTGACCGGATAAATGTCTGGGCACAAAACTCCATTTTAATCCTGTGGGAAAACCCGCTCCACCCCGGCCTCTTAAAGCTGATAGCTTTAATTCTTCAATGATTTTTTCAGGGGGGATTTTTTCTGCCAAGATTTTTTTTAAACTACTGTATCCACCCAAAGCAAGATAATTCTCTAAACTCCAAGGCGTAAGATTATGTGTTGTAAGCGTTCTAAAGCAAACCTGATTTTGAGTAATATTATTTAGCATAGGTTTCCTCAAGAATCTGATCAATTTTTTCAGGAGTCAAGTTTTCGTGATAAATAGACCCCACTTGCATAGCAGGTGCACCACCACATGCGCCTAAACACTCTACTTCGAATAAACTAAAGCGACCATCGGGGGTGGTTTCACCAAAGCCAATATTCAGCTTAGCTTTAATATGATAGGCAATTTCATCTGAATTTCTTAATAAACAAGCAATATTTGTACAAACATAAAGCCGGTGTTTCCCCACTGGCTTAAGATGAAACAAGGTATAAAAACTGGCGACTTCATAAGCCGCAATTCTAGGCAAGCACAAGTAATCGGCCACGGCATTGATTAAGCTTTCATCTAACCAGCCTTGATTTTGTTCTTGAGCTAATTTTAAAGCCGGGATCATCGCCGAACGACGTTGATCTTTAGGAAACTTAGCCAGCCAACCGTCAATGCCTTGTCGGGTTTCTTTTGTTAATCTATCAGGGGAAGCAATATTCATGATTATCTATCAATCTCACCAAATACAATATCTTGTGTCCCAATAATCGCGACCACATCGGCTAACATATGGCCTTTGGCCATTTCATCTAACGACGCTAAATGTGGAAAACCAGGCGCACGCACTTTTAAACGATAAGGCTTATTCGCCCCATCACTCACTAAATACACCCCAAACTCTCCTTTAGGGTGCTCTACCGCAGCGTAGGCCTCACCCGCTGGTACGGTATAACCTTCTGTGAACAATTTAAAATGATGAATCAAAGATTCCATATCATTTTTCATATTTGCCCGTTTAGGCGGCGTGAATTTAGAATCGGCTAGAATCACGGGTCCAGGATTAGATTTTAACCATGCCACACATTGATTAATAATATGCGTAGACTGACGCATTTCTTCCATACGGACTAAATAGCGATCATAGCTGTCTCCATTGGTGCCAATGGGAATATCAAAATCGAGCTTATCATACATAGCATAAGGCTGAAATTTACGTAAATCCCACAAGACACCAGAGCCCCGTAACATAGGCCCTGAAAAACCTAATTGCTTAGCTCTCTCAGGAGAGACCACGCCAATACCTACGGTTCTTTGTTTCCAAATACGATTATCTGTTAATAAATTTTCATATTCATCGATACATTTAGGAAAGCGTGACGTAAAATCGGCAATAAAATCTAACAGCGATCCGGAACGTTGTGCATTTAATTTATCGACTTGTTTTGCATTGTGCCAATTAGAAGGCTCATAATGTGGCATTCTATCGGGTAAATCTCTATAAACGCCACCAGGTCGATAATACGTTGCATGCATTCTTGCACCTGAAACGGCTTCATAGCAATCGAGTAAATCTTCTCTTTCTCTAAAAGCATATAAAAATACGGTCATGGCGCCAATATCTAGGGCATGTGCCCCTAGCCACATCAAATGATTTAAAATACGGGTAATTTCATCAAATAACGTACGAATGTATTGCGCCCGAATGGGTGCTTGGATGCCTAATAATTTTTCTATGGCTAAGACATAGCCATGTTCATTACACATCATTGAAACATAATCTAGTCTGTCCATATAACCAATGCTTTGATTATAGGGTTTTGTTTCCGCTAATTTTTCAGTCGCACGATGCAATAAACCAATATGCGGATCGGCTCGTTGAATCACTTCCCCATCCATTTCTAAAATTAAACGTAACACCCCATGTGCTGCAGGATGTTGGGGCCCAAAATTTAAGGTATAGTTTCGGATTTCTGCCATAATATTATTTCACTTAGTTTAATTCATGTCGGGGATCATCCCGAATGGTTTTAGGTACCAATACCCTTGGTTCAATGTCTACTGGTTCATAAATCACTCGGCCCAAATTTTTGTCATATCGCACTTCGACATGTCCTGACAAGGGGAAATCTTTTCTAAAGGGATGTCCAATAAAACCATAATCCGTCAAAATTCTTCTTAAATCAGGGTGTCCTGAAAATAAAATACCGTATAAATCAAAAGCCTCACGTTCATACCAATTGGCACTTGCCCAAACCTCTGTGACCGTCTCAATAATTGGATTTTCATTTTCAACAAAGGCTTTCACCCGTACTCGATGATTAAGCGTAATAGACAATAAATGATACACCACTGCAAAACGCGGTTTATTCCAATTTGACTCCGGAATTTGACTTTGAATAGATTGCACACCTCGTTCAAATCCTGTGCTGCTTGCACGGGTGGTGCTCCATTCGTCTAAACCATAATGTAAATAATCGATGCCACACAGATCTATTAATGTTTCAAATTGAAATTCTGCTTGGTTTTTTAAAGCAAGACAAACTGACTTAATGTAAGCTGGTTTTACAACCAAGGTTATTTCGCCTAGATCAGACAATATAATAGCGTCAATTTCTTCTGTTTCCGTCCATCTGGAAATCAGTTGCGTATGTAATATATTTATCGCATCTGTATCTGTATCTGTCATGATGGCGCCTTTTTTATATCTCGATTAGATGATAGGACGAGAAATGGTATCTGTGCGACGAATTTTATTTTGAAGTTGTAATATGCCATACAACAAGGCTTCAGCAGTAGGGGGGCATCCTGGTACATAGACATCAACAGGGACAATACGGTCGCAGCCTCTCACCACAGAATAAGAATAATGGTAATACCCGCCCCCATTGGCACAAGAACCCATTGAAATTACCCATTTAGGCTCTGTCATTTGGTCATAGACTTTTCTTAAGGCAGGCGCCATTTTATTACATAAAGTCCCTGCGACAATCATCACATCACTTTGCCTGGGACTAGGGCGAAACATAATGCCAAATCTATCGAGATCATAACGCGAAGCACCAGCATGCATCATTTCTACTGCACAACACGCCAAACCAAAAGTCATGGGCCACATTGAGCCTGTCCGAGCCCAGTTAATAAGCTTATCTAAAGATGTGGTGACAAACCCCTCTTTTAAGACGCCTTCTATTCCCATTCTAGAGCCCCTTTACGCCAAACATAAATAAAGCCCATTGTGAGCTCCACTAAAAAAATGATCATGGCAATAAATCCAGCCCAACCTATACCCGCTAAGCTGACCGCCCAAGGAAATAAAAACGCCACTTCTAGATCAAAGACAATAAATAAAATGGCCACCAAATAAAATCTAACATCAAATTTTAGTCGTGCATCTTCAAAAGGCGCGAAACCACATTCATAGGGTGAAAGTTTTTCAGCATTAGGCCGATGAGGGGCCAATAGCCTAGAGGCCAAAATAGGCACCAAACCAAAACTGATGGCCAATACCATAAAAACTAAAATTGGGAGATAGTTGTTTAACATAAGCTAAGCCTTATTTATGAACACCACCAGGGCGAAATCACATGATAAGAGATGGTGCCGAAGGCCGGATTTGAACCGGCACGTCTTTCGACACTGCCCCCTCAAGACAGCGTGTCTACCAATTCCACCACTTCGGCAAAAGTGCAGTCATTGTACTAGAAGTACTGGAAAGCTCAACCCGTCATCTGTCCTTATTTCGGGTTTTGCTTCATCGGAAAGCTAGGCACATCTGGATTGATAGGGCCTACCGATTTTTGTTGAGGCTGAATACTCAAATCTAGCGTAGATGCTTTTTTATTTTCTTGCACGGTCAAATAGGTTAAAGCCAAACAAATTAAAAAAAACAAGGTTGCTAACATGGCTGTTGATTTTGTCATAAAAGTAGCTGAACCTTGGCTACCAAACACGGTTTGTGAGGCCCCACTGCCAAAAGCTGCACCCGCTTCTGCGCCTTTGCCCTGCTGTAATAGCACTAGGCCAATTAACATGACACAGACAAACAAATGAATACTAACTAAAACTTGATACATAACTTATGTTAACCTTAATTGATTTGAGCTATTTTAGCAGCCTCGCCTATGCCAAGGAAGTCTTTTGCGTCTAAAGATGCGCCGCCCACCAAAGCACCGTCTATGTCAGGCATCTTGAATAAACTCGCTGCATTACTTGCTTTGACACTGCCGCCATATAAAATTGGCCTATTTTGAGCAGATGCTTGGCCTAATCTTGCTATTAACAAGGCGCGAATAGCGGCATGCACCGCCTGAGCTTGTTCTGGACTCGCCGTTTTACCTGTACCAATAGCCCAAATGGGTTCATAAGCAATCACGCCACGTGAAAATGCTTCAACGCCAATGATATCGATTACAGCCGTAAGCTGGCCCAATATCACTTCTTCTGTTTGATGGGCTTCACGTGCCTCTAAACTTTCCCCTACACATAATATAGGCGTGATATCTTGAGCAAGGGCAGCTAAAAATTTGCGCGCAATCATCACATCTGTTTCAAAACAATATTGTCGACGTTCTGAATGGCCAATAATCACATAAGCACAGCCTATATCTTTAAGCATTGCCCCTGAAATTTGACCTGTATAAGCGCCCTGCTCATGCTCACTAACATCTTGAGCACCTAACTTAAGGTTAGTTTTGTCTGTTATTTTATTTAATTCTGTTAAATAAATCGCAGGAGGACACAAAACATACTCTACCTGAATACCATTAGCAGTATCATGAGAAAAACCAGATAAGTGACTGAGTATATTATCTGCTAATGCTAAGCCAGACTGCATAGAGCCATTCATTTTCCAATTGCCGACAATTAATTTAGATTTCATGATACTACTTATTATTATTTTATTATTTTAGCTAAAAATTAAGATAAATTGATCCTGTCGGCAATTTTACTGCTTAAACAATAAGATGTGCAACCTTGTTATGCTTTGCCTCTTTTAAACTAAAAATTTAACTTGATGACATGCTAGACCCTCAAGGCATAGCACGGGCAAAATTAGCATCATAGCCAGAACCCGCATTTAATAAATCTGCTGATGTCTGCAATCAAACCCGCAACCAATCCCATTGCCCAACCAAGTAAAGCAGCCATATTAGCAACTCGTAATCTCCTATCATATGCTTTTTTATATAAAACATTAAATGACCACAAAAATCCTATCATCTGTTTACCCCTACAATTAACTAACTTTTTGTGATTAATATAAAATAAAATAAAATAAATTGTATGAAAACTAACATTTACTTATAGCTTGTAAAGCCATATCAATATGACCACTGATTTTTATTGTCGACTGAACGGCATGATTGGGCCGATAAACGGTTCCCAATTTTTCTTTAATTAAGTTTATACTTATGTTTGTGTCAACTAACAAAGTAGGGGTCATTATGAAAGATACGGTCAACAGAGCTAAAAAAAAAGATGCACTTACCCTAAGTTTAACTGCGCTCAGTTCCGGCGTGATATGGTTTTACACGGGGCCAATTGCCTCTGTTGCTGCCAGAGAAAGTTTTAATTTAGGTTATGATTTTCTTTATGGTGTGCCGCACTGGTATAACCCGTCTTATGCTTTAACGTACATGCCATTAAGAGAACATGCAGGCCATTATGGCTATCAATATGGTGGCTTAATGTTAGGCTCTCTTTGTGCGCCATTTATCTATAAGGGCATTCATGCTGCTACGAATTTAGGGGGTAAAATACTTTCAACATTAGGTTTTTTAGCTGTAAAACAAGAAGAAGAAGAGCCTAAATGCGCTGTTATATCAGATAAAGCAGATAGGCCCCCTATTCCTGCTTTGCAATTTTCAATGCAAACAAAACCCTTATCCCTTAAGGAGGCTATAAGAAGCAAAGAAAATAAAGCAGATCAAGAAGACGAAGATACGCATCATTTAACAATAGAAAGCGTACACTTAGGGCACTCTAGCTCGCGGCTTTAGTCACGGCTTCTACTAAAGAGCGTGAAACAGCCTGAATATTCTCTGCATCTCTGCCCTCTACCATCACTCGTACAACGGGTTCGGTGCCAGAGGGCCTTAAGAGCACACGTCCAGAATTTAAGGTTGTTTCCGCTTTTTTGACAGCAGATTTTATCTTATCTGAAGCTAATAATTCGATAGAAGAAAAAGCGTAGGGTACATTCGTTAGCACTTGGGTATATTTAACTAAACCTTGTTTTAGCGCGTGTAAATTTTTCTTTGCGCTAAACATGGCATTTAATATTTGTATGGCCGCAATAATCCCGTCACCTGTAGAGGTTTTATCCAAACATAAAATATGACCTGAATTTTCCCCGCCTAATACCCAGTTGTTTTTTCTGAGCTGTTCTAGTACATATCTATCCCCTACTTTGGAACGCACAAAAGGGATACCCTGTTCTTTAAGGGCGAGTTCTAAGCCATAATTGGTCATTTGGGTTCCGACGACGCCTTCAGGAAGATAATATCGGCTTAAAATATATAAAATATCATCGCCATCTAAAATTTCACCTTGATTGTCGACTAAAATTACTCTATCGCCATCGCCATCAAAAGCAATACCTAAATCAGCTTGATGTGTTTTTACCGCATGAACCAAAGACTCAGGATAAACAGAACCCGCTGCTTGATTAATATTTAAGCCATTAGGCTCTATATGTAAACTGATTACGGATGCACCTAATTCTGAAAATACTTTAGGGGCAATATGATAAGTAGCCCCATTGGCACAATCTAATACGATTTTTAAGCCTGATAAACTTTCATTTCTGTTAAAAATATTTTTACAAAATTCGATATAACGTGCGGCTGCGTCTTCTATTCTAAAAGCTTTACCCATTTTTTCAGAAGGGACGGTTATAATAGGCTGTTCAAGATAATGCTCAATGCTTTGCTCTATTTCATCGCTGAGCTTTGCCCCTTTAGCATTAAAAAATTTAATGCCATTATCCTGATAAGGATTATGAGACGCACTGATCACTAGGCCACTATCTGCCCTTAACGTTTGTGTTAAATACGCCACACCAGGTGTGGGCATAGGGCCTAAAATAATCGTATCCATGCCCGCTGCCAGCAACCCAGCTTCAAGGGCCGATTCAAATAAATAGCCTGACACACGCGTATCTTTTCCAATTAAGACTTTTTTTAGATTTTGTGAAGCTAATACTTTGCCAAATGCCCAACCTAATTTTAAAACAAATTCAGGCGTAATGGGAAAGGTGCCTACCCGACCGCGAATGCCATCGGTGCCAAAATATTTTTTCATGCGTTGATTTCTTCTCGAATTTTTTGATAAGGCATAGCAGAAGTGGCCTGGGCCATTCGTAATGCATCTTTGGTTTCTGCAATATCGTGGGTTCGTATTATGGTTGCACCGGATAAATATGCGATTACTGCTGCTGAAACAGAGCCCTGCAAGCGATTTTCTATGGTGGATTTTAAAACGTCGCCTATCATGCTTTTTCTAGATAACCCGACTAAAATAGGCAAATTTAATTTTTTAAACTCAGCCAAATTTTTTAATAAAATTAAATTATGTTCTAGACTTTTTCCAAAGCCAAAACCAGGATCGATAATAATTTTCTCCCTGCCTAATCCTGCTGAAAGACAGGCATTTACTCGCGCTTTGAGAAAATCAAATACTTCTTGGACCACATTTTCATAAAAAGGATTATGCTGCATACTCTGGGAAGGGCCTTTTGCATGCATTAAACAAACTGAAACACCTGTTTTAGCAGCAAGCGCTATAGCGCCTTCGTCTTGCAAGGCACCCACATCATTAATCATAGAAGCGCCTGCTTTAATGGCTTCTTGCATAACCGATGTTTTGCGTGTGTCAATAGAAATAGGCAGATCTAATTCTGCCTTAAGCAGGTGAATAATGGGTATAACACGATCACATTCTTCTTGTATGCTAATAGACATAGCACCTGGACGAGAAGACTCTCCACCAATATCAATAATATCAGCACCGCTTTTTGCCATTTTATGGGCTTGTGCTAATGCTGCTGTAGGCGTAATAAATTTGCCCCCATCCGAAAAAGAATCGGGGGTACAATTTAAAACGCCCATGATTTTGAAATTAATGCTCTTGGACTTCTGCATCGGGGCCTTTCATGGTTTGCGCGCTATCCTGATTTTTTTGTTTTAACCATTTTTCTACGCTAGGCCGTTTTGAAGCATCGCTCCAGCCTTTGGGTTCACGAGGAGGCTGACTATTCATGATATCTTTGAGTTGATCGCTATCAATGGTCTCATATTTTAATAAAGCCTCTGCCATGGCATGAAGCTTATCTAAATTATTAACTATAATTTGCTTAGCAATCTCATAATTTTTGTCAATAATCACGCGTACTTCTACATCAATTTGATTGGCTGTGGTACCCGAAATTTCTTTACGTTGAGAAACGGAATGCCCTAAAAATACTTCTTCTTGATCGTCTGCATAAGTTAAAGGTCCTAATTTTTCAGACAGCCCCCATTTCGTCACCATGCTTCTCGCAATACTGGTCGCACGTTTAATGTCGTTAGATGCTCCAGTGGTCACATTGTCTGTTCCAAAAATAAGTTCTTCGGCTAAACGTCCGCCAAATAAAGAGGCTAATTGGCCTTCTAATCTTTTCTTTGAATAACTATATCTATCTTGATCTGGTAAAAACATGGTTACCCCTAAAGCTTGTCCTCGAGGAATAATCGTGACTTTATAAACCGCATCGTGTTCTGGTACAGATAAGCCAACGATAGCATGACCTGCTTCATGATAAGCGGTTAATTTTTTCTCTTCTTCGGTCATAATCATAGAATGGCGCTCTGCGCCCATCATGATTTTATCTTTGGCTTGCTCCATTTCTGCCATATCAACCAATTTTTTATTATGGCGCGCAGCAAATAAGGCTGCTTCATTCACTAAATTGGCTAAATCTGCGCCTGAAAAACCTGGCGTGCCTCGCGCAATAATCATGGGGTCTACATCTTCGGCAATAGGCACTTTACGCATATGAACTTTAAGAATTTCTTCCCGGCCTCGAACATCTGGTAAGCTAACCACCACTTGTCTATCAAATCGACCCGGACGAAGTAAGGCTTTATCTAGCACATCAGGTCGGTTCGTCGCAGCAATGACAATAACGCCTTCACTGCCTTCAAAGCCATCCATTTCGACTAATAATTGATTCAAGGTTTGTTCACGTTCATCGTGCCCGCCGCCTAAGCCTGCGCCACGATGACGGCCTACTGCATCAATTTCATCAATAAAAATAATACAAGGTGCATGTTTTTTGGCTTGTTCAAACATATCTCGCACACGAGAAGCCCCAACCCCTACAAACATCTCCACAAAATCTGAGCCCGCAATAGAAAAGAAAGGCACTTTAGCTTCGCCTGCAATGGCTTTAGCCAATAAAGTTTTACCCGTACCTGGTTGCCCTACCATGAGTACCCCTCTTGGAATACGACCGCCTAATTTTTGGAATTTTTCAGGATCTTTTAAAAATTCGACTAATTCTGCTACTTCTTCTTTGGCTTCTTCTACGCCAGCAACATCTGCAAAAGTGATTTTAATTTGATCTTCACCTAACATTCTGGCTCGACTTTTGCCAAAACTTAAGGCTCCTCGACCACCACTGCCGCCCCCTTGCATCTGACGCATAAAATAAAGCCACACACCAATAAACAACAGAATAGGAAACCAGCTGATAAATATACTCATGAGCAAGCCTTGTTGCTCAAGAGGCTTACCCCACATTTTGACTTTGTGTTGATCTAATTCGCTAATAAGATCAGGATCGCCTGTGCCTGGCGCTTGAGTCACAAAGGGCTTATTCCCACGCAAGGTGCCTTTTATTTGCCATTTATTGTCAATGATGACTGATTCAACTTCATTGGCTCTAACTTGTTGTAAAAAATCAGAATAGGCTACTTTGTCTGAAGTGGCACTTTTAGGACCAAAATTATTAAATACTGTCATTAATACCAGGGCAATAACCAGCCACAAAATAAGATTTTTAACCATGTCGTTCAAAACAATAACCCCGCAAAAGTATATGGCCCTATTTTTAAGTTACTACAGTTTAAAGCCTCTTGCCAGAAAATACATTTCCCGTGAATCTGAACGAGAGGCTTTTGGCTTAATAATAGTGACTTTTTCAAAAAATGTCTTCATCTGGCGATGGTACTCATCAAAACCAGATCCCTGAAAAACCTTTACCAGTTGACTACCATTTTTGACTAGCACTTGCTTAGCAAAATCCAGTGCCAACTCGGCCAAATAATAAGAAGTGGGTATATCCACTGATTTTAAGCCGCTAAAATTAGGGGCCATATCTGAAAGCACCCAATCTAGCTTTCGGCCATTAATCAAATCATTTAACTTGCCCAATGTTTCTGCTTCGGTAAAGTCGCCCTGCAAAAGCGTCACTCGATTAGAGATGGGGGCTATGGGCAATTTATCAAGCGCAATAATATAGCCTTTTGGATCGGTAATAATCTTAGCCAAGACTTGTGTCCAGCCGCCTGGCGCTGCGCCTAAATCCACGACAGACATATCTGGCTTAAATAATCTTTCTTTTTGATGAATTTCTAATAATTTTAAACTCGATCGAGAACGATAGCCTGCCTTGTGAGCAGCCTGTACATAAGGATCTTTTAGATGACGGTCCAGCCAACGCTGGCCTTTGACTATGCCTGGCATACTAACTTATGCTTATTTTTATGCTTATTTTTATTCATAGCGAATTTCAGCAATTTCATACTCTATAATACCACCGGGCGCCTGAACTTCTACTTCCACCCCTTCTTCTTTACCAATTAGGGCTCTGGCAAGAGGAGAATTCACTGAGATTAAGCCCTGTTTTAAATCGGCTTCGTCTACGCCAACAATTTGATAAGTTACTTGCTTTTGTGTGCTTAAGTTAACTAACAAGATAGTGGAGCCAAAGATCACTTTTTTAATGCCGCTTGATGGAACAAATTTGGTGACATCAATAATTTCACATAAGCCTAATTTAGACTCGACTTCAGCAATTCTCCCTTCCATAAAACTTTGTTGTTCTTTGGCAGCGTGATATTCCGCATTTTCTTTTAGATCACCATGTGCACGTGCTTCTGAAATAGCCAAAATTACTCTTGGCCTATCTACTGACTTAAGTCTATGTAGCTCTGCTCTTAATTTTTCTGCACCCTTTATCGTCATTGGTACTTTTTTCATTATTGACAAACAACCTTTTTATGTAATTCTTGCAAACTTGTTACCACAAATTCATTCATTTCTGACAAGGCAAAAACCGTTGCTTTTGCACCAGCCAAGGTTGTGACATAGTTTATTTTACGCTCTACTGCACTTCGCCGTATAGAATAAGAGTCTGCTATCGCCTGCTTACCTTCTGTTGTATTTATGATAAAGGCTATTTTATCACTTTTAATCAGATCTACGATATGAGGCCGACCTTCGGTCACTTTTTGAACAATGGCGCAAGAAATACCTGCACCTAACAAGACTCGGCTCGTGCCTTTTGTTGCCACTAAGCCATAACCTAACTCATGAAGCTTTCTAGCTATTGCAATAACCCCAGCTTTATCACTGTCTTTTACGCTAATAAACACTTGTCCCGATTCAGGAATACGATTTTGAGTGGCCAAATCACTTTTGGAAAATGCCTCTGCAAAACCTGTACCAACCCCCATGACCTCTCCTGTTGAACGCATTTCAGGCCCTGGCAAAGGATCAGATCCAGGAAATTTAGCATAGGGGAAAACGCTTTTTTTGACCGAATAAAAGCTCGGCACTCGCTCTTGTTGCATGCCCTGTTCTTTGAGGCTTATCCCCACCATACAAAGTGCCGCAATTTTAGGCAAACAAATACCCAATGTTTTAGAAACAAAGGGTGCCGTTCTGGCTGCACGAGGATTCACTTCTAATAAATAAATTTGATTGTCTTGGTATACAAATTGTGCGTTCATTAGGCCTTTTACGCCTAATCTTAGGGCTAATTGGGCCATTTGTTTTTTAATTTCACTCTGTACCGATAGCGGTAAACTAAACGGCGGTAAAGAGCAGGTTGAGTCGCCTGAATGCACGCCCGCTTCTTCTATATGCTCCATGACCGCGCCAATTAACACAGACTCGCCATCACAAATAGCATCGACATCGACTTCTATTGCTTGATTTAAATATCTATCTAGTAATAAAGGTGCTTGAGCAAATTCTTCCCCTAACATATTCATGGCATAATGCACATAATGGCTTAATTCTTGATCGCTGTGCACAATTTCCATTGCACGTCCTCCTAAAACATAAGAAGGCCGAACAATAATAGGGTACCCTATTCTTTTCGCCGCTTCTAACGCTTCTTGTGTACTGCGTACAATTTCATTCCGCGGTTGAAGCAGGTCTAACTCCGCCACTAGCGCTTTAAACTGCTCCCTATCTTCTGCCATATCAATGGATTGCACAGAAGTCCCTAAAATAGGGATACCTAGCGCATCCAGTTTTTTAGATAATTTAAGAGGAGTTTGTCCCCCAAATTGCACTACGACCCCTTCTGCACCTTCAACATGTTGAATTTCTAAAATATCTTCTAAGGTTAAAGGTTCAAAATATAATCTATCTGAAATATCATAATCTGTTGAAACGGTCTCAGGATTACAGTTAACCATAATCGTTTCATATCCTGCTTCTCTAAAAGCAAGCGCTGCATGAACACAACAATAATCAAACTCAATGCCTTGTCCAATACGATTGGGCCCGCCCCCTAATACCATGATTTTTTTGCGTTTTGTTGGACGTGATTCACATATTTGTTCATAAGTAGAATATAAATAACTGGTTGAAGTAGGAAATTCCCCACTACAACTGTCTACGCGCTTATACACTGGCCTAATGTTCCACGCATGACGTTTAACACGAACAGCCGATTCTGTTGTTTTTAACAAATAGGCCAAGCGATTATCACTAAAACCTTTTTGCTTTAACTTTCTCAATTCAACTAAAGCAATATCCCCTAAATTTTTGAGAGTTAAGTTTAATTCTATTTTTACTAACTCTTGAATTTGGGCTAAAAACCATCGGTCAATTTTGGTATTCGCATACACGTCTTCTAGCGTAAGATGCAGCCTAAAGGCATCGGCAACATACCAAATTCTATCGCCACTGGCAAATTGAAGGTGGTGCAATACTGTTTTTTTAAGTTCTTCAACAGGCAAACTAAAATCGAGCTTTGACTCTAAGCCATAAACCCCAATTTCAAGACTTCTTAAGGCTTTTTGAAAAGACTCTTGGAAAGTTCGGCCCATGGCCATCACTTCACCCACCGATTTCATTTGCGTGGTGAGGGTTATGTTGGCCCCAGGAAATTTTTCAAAATTAAAGCGTGGCATTTTTGTGACAACATAATCAATCGTCGGTTCAAAAGAGGCAGGAATGGTTCCCCCTGTGATTTCATTGGCTAATTCATCTAGGGTATATCCTACGGCTAATTTAGCTGCAATTTTTGCAATCGGGAATCCTGTTGCTTTTGAAGCCAAAGCCGAAGAACGAGATACCCTAGGGTTCATTTCAATGACCATGACATCGCCATTTTCAGGATTGACGGCAAACTGAACGTTTGAGCCTCCTGTTTCTACGCCAATTTCACGCAAACAGGCAATAGAAGCACGGCGCATATATTGATATTCTTTATCGGTCAGCGTTTGAGCTGGGGCTACGGTAATAGAATCGCCCGTGTGAATCCCCATAGGATCAAGATTTTCAATTGAGCAAACAATAATGCAATTATCGTTTTTATCTCGGACCACTTCCATTTCATATTCTTTCCAGCCTAGAACAGACTGCTCAATTAATAATTCATGGGTAGGAGAAGCATCAAAACCTATTTTACATAATTCGATAAACTCTTCATGATTATAGGCAATCCCTCCACCTGTTCCACCTAAAGTATAAGAAGGTCGGATAATGGTGGGGAAACAAACTTTTTCTTGAAAAATAATGGCTTCTTCCATATTTTTTGCTAAAAACGAAGCCGGCATCGCCAAGCCAATTTTTTTCATGGCTTGACTGAATTTTTCTCTGTCTTCCGCTTTATCAATAGCTTCTTTATTTGCACCAATCATTTCAACTTGAAATTTTTCTAGCACGCCATAATAGGCAAGATCTAAAGCACAATTTAAAGCGGTTTGCCCGCCCATCGTAGGCAACAAGGCATCGGGTCGTTCTTTTTCAATAATTTTAGCGACCACTTCCCATCTAATCGGTTCAATATAAGTACTGTCTGCTAAATCTGGATCGGTCATAATTGTAGCAGGATTCGAATTAACTAAAATAATTCGATAGCCTTCTTCTTTTAGGGCTTTAACCGCTTGGGCGCCTGAATAATCAAATTCTCCGCCTTGACCTATCACAATGGGGCCAGCCCCAATGATTAAAATACTCTGGATATCGGTACGTTTTGGCATAATATTGACTTTAAACCATTATTTTCGTTAATTTATAATGTTGATAAGATTGCACTAAGCTAAAAAATTCTTCAAATAGCACACCCATTTCTTGTGGCCCAGGCGCAGCTTCAGGGTGCCCTTGAAAACCAAAAACAGGCAAAGTTTGATGTTTAATGCCCTGTAAACTGCCATCGAATAACGAGTGGTGTGTGGCAATAAGCTGTTTAGGCAAACTGCTTTCTTCTATTGCAAACCCATGATTTTGACTGGTAATAAAGACTTTTTTAGAATGCCTGCACATCACGGGATGATTGGCGCCATGATGACCCAGCTTCATTTTGAGGGTCTGCGCGCCTAAACTCAAGCCTAAAATTTGATACCCTAAACAAATGCCAAAAATGGGGATTTTTTGGGCTAATAATTTTTTCGTATTATTCAAGGCATAATGACACGCTTTGGGATCGCCTGGGCCATTTGATAACAACACCCCATCGGGCATTTGTTCAATCACTTTTTCTGCAGGATAATCTGCAGGCACAACGGTCACGGTGCAATTTCTTTGTGCTAATAAGCGTAAAATATTTTGCTTCACCCCAAAATCATAAACCACAATTTCTGTAGGATTAGCCATTTTATCCTTTGCGGTAGCATAAATATAAGGCTTAGGGGTGGTAACTTGAATAGCCAAATCAAGATTATCTAAACCAGCAGTGGTTTGAGCTAAATTTAAGGCTTTTTGAATATGCGCTTCTGTCAGAATAGGCGCAATCAGCAGGCAGCCCATTTGAGCGCCTTTATCTCGAATAAGCGATGTTAAGGCTCGAGTATCAACGCCTGTAATGCCAGGGGTCTGGTTGATTTGCAAAAAAAAATCTAAGGTTTCTTTACATTGCCAATTACTTTCAACCAAGCTTAATTCTCGAATAATTAAGGCTTTTGCATGAATTTTTTGAGCCGCATTTTCATTATCGCTAAAATTAATTCCGGTGTTACCAATATGAGGATAAGTAAGGCACACCATTTGCTCGGCATAAGATGGATCGGTTAGAATTTCTTGATAACCCGTCATGGCTGTATTAAAAACAACTTCAGCTGTTTGAAAAAGAGGGGCATCTGGATGAGCGTAACCAAAAGAGGTACCGTGGAACAGCGTACCATCGGCTAACACAAGAACGGCTGGATGATTCATGTAATCCTCCAATTTTAAACACAAATTGGCTGAATTATACCGTAATTTTATTTAGCATTCAAGAATAAAACATCTTCCATTGTATAAAAACCGGGTTGAGTAACCTGATTAACCCATGTAGCAGCCCTTAAAGCGCCTAAAGCAAAAATAGACCTATCTAGTGCCTTATGGGTAAGTTGAATTTGCTCCCCATTTAAATTAAACAACAGTGTATGCTCTCCTATTGTTTCGCCTACTCGAGTTGACCTAATCGTAGGGAACTGCCCTGTTATTTGTTCTATGCTATTGGCCAACTGTTTAGCTGCACCCGATGGCGCATCTTTTTTGTGCACATGATGTGTTTCTAAAATTTGAATATCCGTCAACTCAGGTATTTTTTTTGCTGCATATTTGGCTAAGGCATGTGTTAAATTCATGCCTATGCTGGCATTTGGTACAAAGACAATAGACAAAAAATTGGCCGCCTGTCTAATGGCTTCTTGCTGCTCAGAACTAAAGCCTGTTGCACACAATACGAGTTTTTTAGAGACAAGCTTGGTCTGTTGTATCAATTTTACCGTTTGCAGACTAGATTCTGGCAAAGAGCAATCTATTATTATATCTATAATATCGCCGCTAGATGCTAATAACTGACTCAAATCATTAGTGAAACGCAATTTTGTCTGTAAATCACTCAAAGAAGCGACCGATTGATTTTGATGGGCCGATTGCTTTGACACAATTGCGCCCACCAAATTAAATTTTCCTAAAAATTCAGAGTGCAATAAGGCATTAAGCACACACAAGCCTAATCGGCCTGCTGCTCCTATCACACAAAGATTGATTTTATGATGCATTTTATTTTTTATTAAGATTTCAAGGCCTCAATAAAATTTTTGACTTTTTCACCCCAGCCAAATGCTTTAGGGGTACTTTTTTTATTGGCATTATCTACAAAGCTATCCTGAAACTGCTGCAATAAGGCTTTTTGTTCACGGGTTAAATTCACTGGCGTTTCAATGGTCACACGACACAACAAATCACCTGTTGCGCCGCCTCTGACAGGCTTAATGCCCTTGCCAGATAGCTTAAACAATCGATTTGTCTGTGTTTCCACAGGGATTTTTAATTTTACTTGGCCTTGTAAAGTAGGCACTTCTATTTCGCCGCCTAATACTGCAGTTGCAATACTAATAGGCACTTCACAATATAAATTATTTTCTTGACGTTCAAAAATAGCATGCGGTTTTAAATGCACTTCTACAAATAAATCCCCTGGTGTGCCACCCAAAGGAGCTGCCTCTCCTTCGCCCGTTAATCGAACTCTATCGCCTTCATCTACGCCAGCAGGGATTTTAACATTGAGCTTTTTCTGATCCCGTATACGACCTTGTCCCTGACAACTGCGACACGGATCAGAAATCATTTGTCCACTGCCACGGCAAGTAGGGCAACTTTGTGAAACCGCAAAAAACCCTTGTTGTACTCGAACTTGGCCCTGCCCCTGACAAGATGAGCATGTTTTTGGTTTAGAACCTGGATTCGCGCCTTTTCCTGAGCACGGCTTACAACCAATATAGGTCGGGATGGTCACAGTTACTTCTTTGCCAAAAACAGCGTCTTCTAAGCTCATCTGTAAGCCATAACGCAGATCCGCTCCTCTGGCTTGACGCGCACCACCACGACCCGCACCAGGGCCACCCGCACCAAAAATATCTGAAAAAATATTTTCAAACATGTCACCAAAGCCTGATTGACCCTGACTGCCCCCACCAAAACCATGGGAGGGATCCACGCCAGCATGACCATATTGATCATAAGCCCTTCGTTTAGCCTGATCAGACAACACTTCATAAGCCATCGTGGCTTTTTTAAATTTTTCTTCCGTGGCTTTGTCTCCGCCCTGATTCCTATCTGGGTGATATTTCATGGCCAAACGACGATAGGCTTTTTTTATTTCAGGATCTGTCGCGGTGCGCGATACCCCTAATACTTCATAAAAATCTTGTTCAGCCATAATTTATCTACATGCCTTAAATTTATTTATTGTTATTTTATGATTATCTTATTTTTTCGAATCTTTAACTTCCTCAAATTCTGCATCGAGTACGTCTTCTTTTTTAGTCGTCTCTGCCTGCTCTGCGCTGCTATCTGAAGCAGCACTTGGCTGTGCTTCTCCTTGGGCATATAAACGTTCGGCCATTTTAGAAGAAGCTTCGGTTAACGCTTCTGTTTTCGATTTAATCATATCGATATCTGAGCCTTTCATCACTTCTTTTAAGTCGGCTAAGGCTTTTTCAATGCTTTCTTTCTCGCCAGCTTCAATTTTATCCCCTAGCTCTTTTAAAGAACGCTCTGTGGTATGGGACATGCTGTCGGCTTGATTGCGTGCCTGTACTAACTCCTGAAACTGCTTATCTTCTTCTACATGCATCTTTGCATCGTTAACCATTTTTTCAATTTCAGCTTCAGATAAACCACTTGAAGCTTTCACTACAATAGATTGCACTTTTCCACTGGCTTTGTCTTTAGCAGATACATTCAGAATACCATTGGCATCAATATCAAAAGTCACTTCGATTTGAGGCGTACCACGCGATGCCAAAGGAATATTGGTGAGATCAAATTGACCTAATAGTTTATTTGCAGAAGCCATTTCACGCTCTCCTTGGAAAACGCGAACGGTCACAGCAGCCTGATTATCTTCTGCTGTTGAAAATACTTGGCTTTTCTTAGTAGGGATAGTTGTATTTTTTTCAATTAATTTAGTCATCACACCGCCCATGGTTTCAATTCCCAAAGACAACGGCGTCACGTCTAATAATAAAATATCTTTCACATCTCCAGATAACACGGCGCCTTGTAAAGCTGCACCAATTGCCACTGCTTCATCTGGGTTCACATCTTTACGAGGTGCTCTACCAAAAAAATCTTTGACCACTTCTTGTACTTTAGGCATACGAGATTGGCCACCCACTAAAATCACATGCTGGATATCACTGACTGATTTTCCTGAGTCTTTTAGGGCCATTTTACAAGGATCTAACGTCCCTATCACTAAATCTTCTACTAAAGATTCAAATTTAGCGCGTGTAATACGCATGGTTAAATGCTTAGGACCTGAAGCATCTGCTGTAATATAAGGCAAGTTAACTTCTGTTTGCTCTGTACTAGATAACTCGATTTTTGCTTTTTCAGAAGCTTCTTTTAAACGCTGTAAAGCCAAAGGATCGTTATGTAAATCTACCCCGGATTCTTTTTTAAACTCGGTAATTAAATAATCCATGAGGCGCAAGTCAAAATCTTCGCCGCCTAAGAACGTATCTCCATTGGTGGCTAATACTTCAAATTGATGCTCTCCATCCACATCGGCAATTTCAATAATAGAAACGTCAAAAGTTCCACCGCCTAAATCATATACGGCAATAATAGAATCGCCTGATTGCTTATCCATACCAAAAGCCAATGCAGCTGCAGTTGGTTCATTAATAATACGCTTAACTTCTAAGCCAGCAATACGACCTGCGTCTTTAGTGGCCTGACGTTGTGAATCATTAAAATAAGCTGGTACGGTAATTACGGCCTCTGTCACAGCATGACCCAAATAATCTTCTGCTGTTTTTTTCATTTTGGTTAAGACTTGAGCAGAAATTTGTTGAGGAGGTAATTTCTCTCCTGAGGTTGTTTCTACCCATGCATCGTTATTATCGGCACGAATAATTTTATAAGGCACTTTATCTTTGTCTTTGGTAACTTCTTTGTCTTCGAAACGACGACCAATTAAGCGCTTAACCGCACTAAATGTATCTTTAGGATTCGTGACAGCTTGACGCTTTGCAGACTGACCTACAATTCGTTCTCCACTTTTTGTAATCGCGACGATAGAAGGCGTGGTTCTATCCCCTTCACTATTTTCAATCACTTTCACTGTGCCGCGTTCCATTACGGCCACGCAAGAGTTTGTGGTTCCTAAGTCAATACCAATAATTGTGTTTTTAGACATGAGATTCTCTCCAAAATAAAAATAAAAATAAAAACAAAAATAAAAATAAATAAGAATGTAAACTAAATTATCTTTTCATGTTAAAAATTTGGGGTTAGTTTAGCGAATTTCAAGCGCTTTAGGTAAATTTTATTTTACGCCCCTTCTGTTGTACCTGCACGGGACACCACCACTCTGGCAGGTCTTAATAATCTTCCTTTAAGTAAATAGCCTTTAGCATAAACAGCCAAGATAGTATCTGGCTTAACTTCGAGGCTTTCTTGCGCACTGAGGGCTTCATGAAATTGAGGGTCGAAAACTTCGCCTAAAGGATTAATCTGGACAATACCAAATTTAGCTAAGCTATCTAATAAACCCTTTTGGGTTAATTTAATCCCCTCAATAAAACCGGCTAAATTTTTATCTTGTTCCAATCCAATTAAAGGCGTTTCTAAGGCACGTTCAAAATTATCAACGACGTTTAATAATTCTCCAGCTAAGCCTTCTATGGCAAATTTTCTGGCATTCTCTACTTCCTGGCTAGAACGACGCTGAATATTTTGGCATTCTGCTTCTTTTCTCAATAATAACTCCCAATTCGCTTGGGCTTTTTGATTTGCTGTTTCTAATTTTTGGCATAATTCAGGTAGCTTTTCTTTCCAATTATGCTCATCTATTTCATTTATTTTATTTATTTTATTCAGCTCAGATTCACTCATTGAGTCTATTAGCTGATTTTCTTGGTTTTCTTGGTTTTCTTGATCTGACATCTTTACTTTACTCCAGTATATATAACAAATTTATTATTCATGATAAAAATTGGGGGTTAACTTTGTTGATTCAAGGCCGTGCCTAATCATTTTGCAGTCCTATCCACAAAAGGTATAACTTTATTGCAAGCCATACGACTAGGGCCAATCACCGCTAATACACCCAAGACTTTTAGCTGCTTAAGCATGGCTTGTGCACGAGTTGAAATAGAATACAAAGATTGGCTCATGGCTGTAATTTATTCAGAGAAGTAAGTTAGTTCAATTAAATTAATATCTAAATTTAAGGCTTATTATAAACCAGCTAAGGCCCATTTAAACATATATAATAATATTAATATGAATAATAATATGAATAATAATATGAATAATAATATGGTTACATTTCAAAAAATTGGTTTAATGGCTAAACATACCCATCCTGAAATTCATTCTACCCTAGAAAATTTATACTCTTTATTAGCGCCACTTATTTCTGAATGTTATATAGAAGAAAGCTTAGCACCCTATTTACCTACTCAAAAACTATCAAGCCAATTAACTAACTTTATAGTTATTCCCCTTGAAGAGATGCCTCAGCACATTGATTTATGTATTGTGATTGGCGGAGATGGCAGTTTTTTAAAAGCTGCCCGCTTAATGGCGAATCATGCTATTCCAATATTGGGCATTAATCGAGGTCGATTAGGTTTTTTAACCGACTTTTCACCTAAAGATCTTGACACTGAGCTTTTGCCCGTTCTAAAAGGCGCCTATAAACAAGAATCACGCTTTTTATTACAAGCTGAACTCATCCGAAATCAACAAGTGATCTCAAGCAGTTTGGCCCTAAATGATGTGGTACTCTATTCTGGTGATATCGCGCGTCTATTAGAGTTTGAAGTTAGCATCGATGGCCATTTTATGAGCCGTCAACGATCGGATGGTCTAATTACGGCGACCCCAACTGGCTCAACAGCCTATGCCCTTTCAGGGGGTGGTCCTATTTTGCACCCTGAACTAGAAGCCATTGTTTTAGTCCCCATGCACCCCTTAACTTTAAGCTCCAGACCCATTGTTTTATCGTCTAATGCCCAAATTGAATTGCATTTAATACACAATGACCTGATTCATCCTAAGCTCAGTTTTGATGGTCAAGTTATATTTACGCTAGAACCCGATGACAAAATTTTAATTAAAAAATACCCAACTGACATTACCTTAATTCACCCTAAAAACTATGACTATTATCATACTTTAAGAACCAAACTTGGTTGGAATTGGAGCAGCGCACGATAATGTTACATTTTCTCTCTATTCGTAATTTGGCCGTCGTCGAAAAAACAGACATAGACTTTCAAGCTGGTATGACCGTGATAACGGGCGAAACCGGCGCCGGAAAAAGTATTTTATTAGATGCCCTAAACTTAGCCTTAGGCCAAAGAATGGATACCAACGTCATTCGAGCAGGAGCAGATTATGCTGAAATATCTGCCAGCTTTGATCTAGCACATTTACCAGGGGCCATTTTATGGCTTAATGATTTAGAGCTTTCTGGAAAATCTGAACTAGATTCTGAACTGGATAATGAATGCCTTATTCGACGCGTTTTATATAAAAATGGCCGATCCCGCGCTTATATAAACGGCAAGGCTGTAACCACCCAACAATTAAAATTATTAGGCGAATTTTTAGTTCAAATCCATGGCCAACATGATCATCAATTATTATTAAAACCTAATGAGCAACTTAGAATCATCGATGCTTTTGGCCAACATCAAGAATTAGCTGACCAAACACAAAAAGCACATCTTCAAGTACAAAAATGTCTCCAAGAAAAAAATGCTTTGCTGAATCAACAAAGTCAAGAGCATCGTTTATCTTTGCTTGAATATCAACTGTCTGAACTAGAAGAGTTAAACCTAGAGCCTTTCGAATGGGAACAATTACATACTGCTCAAAAACAGCTCACGCATGCCACTGAAAATATACAATTTGCAGAAAAAGCGCTCTCTATTTTAGAAGCTGCTGACAGCTACACTCAAAAAGACATTGCCCATTTATTATATGATTTGAGCGAATCCTTACAAAAGCTTTCTCCTCAACCTAAGCTTATTTTAGAAATGTTAGGGGTTGTTCATACCCACATTCAAGAAATCACCGCTTCTTTAAATCATTATTACCAACGCTTAGAAGTTGATCCACAAAAATTATATGACACTGAAGCCCGATTAAGTAAAATTTTTGATCTCTCTCGAAAACATAAAGTAAAACCTGAAGATCTTATATTGCATCTTCAAACATTAACCTCTGAACTAGAAGCGCTTAAAAACCGAGAGGCCAAATTAGCTGGCATTGACAAAGAAATTGAACAGGCTCATGCCCATTTTTTATTTTACGCAGAACAACTCTCTTGCAAGCGCAAACAAGCAGCTCAACAGTTAAGCCTAGAAATCACCGAACGCATTCAAACCCTTGGCCTAGCCGCTGCCAAATTTTCGGCTGATCTCATTCCCTTGCCTAAAGAGAAACCTGCTGCCTCTGGCCTAGAATCTATTCTTTTTTCAGTTTCAGCCAATCCAGGCTTACCTTTACAACCTATGCATAAAATTGCCTCCGGTGGAGAACTTTCTCGTATTAGTTTAGCCATTCAATTAGCGAGCGCCTCCTATTTAAATACCCCTACCCTTATTTTTGATGAAGTGGATGTAGGAATAGGAGGTAAAATTGGTGCCTTGGTTGGTAAATGCTTACAAACTCTTGGCAAACAAGCCCAAGTAATTTGTGTTACCCATTTGCCTCAAGTGGCGGCTTGTGGCAATTATCATATTACCGTTTCTAAAACAGATTCTAAAACAGAATTAAATTGCTTAACTCAGGATAAAAGAAGCAAAGAAATTGCTCGCATGCTAGAAGGGTTTGATCAAACACCAGAGACCCTTGCCCATGCTGAACAATTATTGCGCAGTGCGCATGTGCTGTCACCCGAAAAATCAAAGTCAAAAAACCAAAAAACAATCACAAGCTAACTTGGGGAAATCTTGCTTATTTTATTTTTTAATTCTTCCCAAAATAATAATAATTCATTTGATTTTTCCATTAAAATAAATAGATGTAAACTGATAGCTTCGTAATCATCTGGGTAATCATGCATCACTTGATTCCTAATTTCTCGTAAACTCATCCACCAATTCACCTCGTGAACATAACCTATTTTTTCTAATTTATTAAGCTTGTCTATAAAAGTAAGCGCATCTTCCCCAAGCACATCAAGAATTAATGAAAAAATCTTTGCTCCAATCACATCCTGAAGTTTCCCAAATCTCATTGTCATCATGTCAAGAAAAGCAACCTGGTTTAATGGAAGATTGGCTAAATTATCTGCTGTTAGCGGCATAAAATCAGCCGCTTGAATTAAGGCACCTTTTAATCTTTGTGCATGAATATCTGCTACTTTTAAATAATCTGAAAGTAAAACATGATTTTTCATATCAGTTGCACCCCTGTATTCTTTGCTTCATCATAAATTCTCTGAGTTTTATTTTTTTTCAATATATTTAAGACAATGTCAATTTTTTGTTCGCCAATTCTTTTTTTTAAGTCTATTAAAAAGCGTATTTTCTTTTCTGTCGCTTGCATCAAGTCATCATAATTCGTTTCAATATAAAAATCGATATCCCCCCCTTTTTTCAGATTCTCTACCCTTGAGCCAAACAGCCAAAGTTTATCCCCAGATAAAAAATTTGAACAAAAAGCCTCTCGAATTTCTGTTAACTGTTTAGGTGTCAGCCTCATCTTGTTTCCCTTGTACAGCTTGAACATATACCATATAAATACATAGTATGATGCATAATTTGATACCCGTATTTTTCTGCAACAGATAATTGACGTGCCTCAATAGCTTCATCAAAAAATTCATCAATACGCCCACATTTCAAACACACCAAATGATCATGATGCTCACCTTTGTTTAATTCAAAAACAGAATGACCCGCATCAAAATGATGTTTGATAATTAAGCCTGCTTCTTCAAATTGAGTTAAGACTCTATATACAGTCGCCAGTGCAATTTCTTCGCCCATTCCTAGTAAGATATGATAAATTTCTTCTGCTCTAAGATGTGCTACCGCATTTTCTAAGAGATGCAAAATTTTAATTCTAGGCGGGGTGGCTTTTAAGCCCAATTTTTTTAACTCTTCTATAGACTGGTCAATGGAGTGGTCAATCGGTTTATTAATCATCTTTTTGCTCTTGTATGGCTGTTCACAGAGTGATAGCCTTAATCTATTATTATGAATCTACACGATTTAATCGATAAATCAAATTAACTTAATTGGTGAGTTTAATAAATAAATGCGCGCATCTAACCTAATATTAAGCCTAATGCTTTTACTCTCTGCTCTTTTTACCTCTGGCTGCCAATTAGTTTATAAACAAGAAATGAATCAGGGTAATATTATTCCTGAAAAAAAGCTAGTTGAATTAAAAAAAGGGCTCTCTATGGCTCAGGTGCATTTTTTATTAGGCACCCCTATTTTAGATAATTACATCCATCAAAACCGCTGGGATTATATTTATTATCTTAAACCAGGGTATGGTAAAACCCAACGTAAACATTTAGTGATTTATTTCACCGATGAAAAAGTATCTGACTTTATTTTGCCTTCTGAATCGCCTGACGCCTAGCAATTTTGACATCTACGTAAATCGGGCGATAGATTTCCAGCCTATCGCCTTCAGCAACGATGTGATTTAAAGCAATTGACTTACCAAAAATTCCTACTTTATTTTTCTCTCTATCCCATTCAGGATATAAATTAAAAAAATTAATTTCAGTTAAAACTTGTAATACCGTTGAATTATCCGCTACTTTTAGCGTTAAATAAAAACCTTTATCATTAGGTAATATATAAATAATTTCAACTTGCATCATATTTTATATTATTATTTTATTATCAATAAACTTGTTTGGCTCTATCCGTAAATGCTTGAACTAAAGTTCCCACCATTGTTTTAAATTTACCTGAAATCAGCGCTGCCATAATAGGATTGCTGAACTCAAATTGCATATCAAACCTAATGTGACAGCCTTCTTGACAAGGCTCAAATAACCAAATCCCTTCTAGATGCTTAAAGGGACCTTCTTTGAGACGCATCACAATTTTTTGGTTTTTAATTAATTCGTTAATAGTCGTAAAAGCCTGTGTGACGGCCCCTTGAGAGACTTTTAACCTAGCTTCTATACTCTGCTCTGTACTCGACAGTATGGAAGCTTCTTTACACCAAGGTAAAAAATCGGGGTAAACCTCAATATTATTCACTAAATTAAACATTTGCTCTGCCGTATATGGCACCAAAGCATGCCGCGTGACTTGTATCATATCAATTTTCAACCTCAAACCTGAACTAAATTAAATAAAATTAAGCTAAATTGCTTAAACGCTTAACTTTTATAATGATTTAACGTATTATACTCAATATGATACTAAAAATAGCCATCGCTATTTATTTATGATTATTACACTTAAGCCAATCAACTTGATTCACAAATGTGTACCTATTTATTATGAGCACAAAATTAACGCCACCAAGGCTACCTAAAAAAAATAAGTCTAAATCTGCGGACAATCCGACTATTGCGGTCAATCGTAAAGCACGCTTTGAATATCACATAGAAGACACTTTTGAAGCAGGCCTAGTCTTACAAGGCTGGGAGCTCAAGTCTATTCGTGCAGGCAGTGCCGGCATTATGGACAGCTATGTGATTATTAAACGGGGAGAAGCTTGGTTAATTGGGGCGCAGCTTACCCCACTCTCCAGTGCATCTACTCATACGGTTGCGGCACCTATGCGCTCGCGCAAATTACTGCTGCACGCCAAAGAAATTCTCAAATTACAAGGCCAGGTAGAACGCACTGGCTACACACTTATCCCTTTAAAACTCTATTGGGTAAATAATCGCGTTAAACTCGAATTTGGCCTCGCCAAAGGAAAAAAAGAATTTGATAAGCGTGAAACCATTAAAAATCGTGAATGGGATAGACAAAAACAACGATTGAATAAATTAATTAGATGAGTTATGCTTAATATTGGGGGGCGATCTGGCTTCGACGTGGGTCGCGATATTCAAGGTGCATGTCGAGTATGCAATTTAATCTCGTTAAACTTAATTGCAAAATGGTAGATGCAAACGATGCGAACCACAACGGAAACGCTGTCTTAAAAGCAGCTTAGTTTCCGCTTTTGACCGAGTGTGCATGTACGCTTGGATCAGAAGTTATATATACATGACCGCTTAGAGGCTCTGTCTTAAGTCGCTAAGTTAAAAATGCAAGGCTCGCTTTTCTGGTTCTCTCTGGGCCAGGGCCAAAAAAGTTAAATTAAAGGCCTTACAGATAAACATGTAGACCCTTGAAGGTAGGATTTGCGGACGCGGGTTCAATTCCCGCCGCCTCCACCAAAGTGAACGACTCACCTTCATTTTCACACCTTGACCTGATCTATCAACTAAAATAGTGCAGATACCCGTTAATCTTAGTGATTTACCTTTTTGGCATTATGGGATTTTGGCATTACGGTAATTTGGTGATATACTTATAACTAATCAGAAAGATAACTATTGGGGCAATATGCTATGAAGACATACACCACTGATCCGTCTGGTCGGCTTTGTCTCGGTAAGGAATTTGCGAATAAAATGTTTTCCCTCCAGATGAAGCAAGGAAACATTGAATTAGTTCCTGTTCAAGTCGTTCCGGAAAAAGAAGCTTGGCTATACAAGAACTCTAAAGCGCTTGCTGCTGTCGAGCAAGGATTAAAGCAAGCTAAACAAGGTAAAGGAAAAGCTCTCAGCTTCAATTTAGAAGATGATGATGCCTGGCTAGAAGAAGAGAACCTGAGAAATAAGTAAAAGGACGTACACCTTGAGTTTTGAGCTTCTTTATCAGCTTGTTGCCGAAAATACTTTTGTAGCGCTAAGAGAAAAAGCCAAAAAGAGCACTAAGGGCTCTCGGCAGTTTGGCTTATACAAACAGATCCATAAAACATTACACTTACTGCAAGCTAACCCCAGGCACCCTGGCTTGAACACCCATGAGTACTCCTCCTTAGAAAATCCCTTTAATCCTAAAGAAAAAGTATTTGAAGCTTATGCCCAAAATAATATTCCTGGTGCATATCGCGTATTTTGGTGTTATGGTCCAGAAAAAAGGCAAATAACCATCATTGCTATCACCCCTCATCCATAGGAAATGAAGAGATTAAATGCTTTTAAATAAGTTTAATGTTTTTATACGCATTGATTTGTAATCCACAATAGGCTGAGGATAATTTAATGCCTCTGGTTTTATGCCAAAAGCAAAAGGATCATGAATGGTTTTACTATCCAGGTGCGCTAATTCAGGACAAAATTTCCGAATAAACTCTCCTTTTGGATCAAAACGCTGACTTTGTGTTAGGGGATTAAAAATCCTAAAATACGGCACAGAATCTGTTCCTGTAGAAGCGCACCACTGCCAACCACCATTATTAGCGGAAAAATCGCCATCAATTAGATGCGCCATAAAATGTTTTTCCCCTAAACGCCAATCGAGCAACAGAATTTTACTCAAAAACATGGCCACAATCATACGCAGACGATTATGCATCCAACCTGTTTTTAACAATTGTCGCATACCCGCATCTACTATAGGAAAGCCAGTCATCCCATTTTTCCATGCCTCTAACAAATTAGGATCATTTCCCCAAGGAATATGCTCAGTCTTTAAGCGAAAAGGTTTATGGCGACAAATATTTGGGTTAGCATAAATAATATGATAATAAAACTCGCGCCAAATTAATTCAGATATAAAAGTAGCTGCCCCTTCGTTACTTTTGATACAATCTATATCAGAAAGGCGACAAGCCTCGAGCACGGCGGTAATACATTGCCTAGGAGAAATAACCCCTTGAGCTAAATACGGTGATAATGAACTGGTTCCATCCAGATTAGGATAATCTCTATTATTATGATAATCCTGCATCTTATTCTGGCAAAAATCTTTTAATTTTTTCTGTGCGGCTTCTTCTCCAGCCTGCCAATGCAACACTACTTTTTGATGGGTAAAGCCTTTTAAAAAATCAGGTATAGGATCAGGGGTAATATCAGATTTAAAAGTTTTAATAGATTTACGCCACGTACGCCACGCTTGTTGCTCATGTGCTTTCGCTAACCATGTTTTTTTAAATGGGGTAAATACCTGAAATAAAGTATGACTCTTGTTCAACACGGTACCAGGAGACAACACTAACTTTTCATTATAGCTATTCACTAGGGTATGACTTGCTAAAAGCCTTGTAACCGAATTATCTCTATTTTCCTCATCTAGCAAATACTCTTTATTAAAATAAATAGCATCGATATCATATTCACGGCAGAGCTTATTTAACACCTTTGGACAATCTGAGAAAGAAGGCCCTTGGCGAATAAGCAGTGGAATGCCTTTTTTCCAAAGTGCTTCTGATAATAATTTTAAATTATCGAGCAAAAATCGAATTTTACAAGGCGCTTCGCTATGTGCTTTCCAAGTGACAGGCGTTAAGATAAACACCGCAATCAAAAAATGGGCGGCATGCATGGCTTCTGCCAATGCAATATTATCAATCAATCTCAAATCTGATCGAAACCAATATAAACTACGCATGCCAACCCCATTGATTATAAATATAGTACCGAAGCATTCCTAAATATTCATGCAAAGAAAAATCTGTCATCGTAAAATTATAGGCTAATGGCCAAAATGACCAAATAGAAATAAAATAATCACCTCGAACAGGCACCACGTTCATCCCAAAATGGCTAAAACACAAGGCACTGCGCTTTAAATGAATACCGGATGAAACCATAACGATATTCTCTATATTCTGTATTGATAATTCTTTTAACTTATTTTGCGTCAATTTCGCATTTTGCCAAGTATTGATGCTCTGATCTTCTAAAATAATATCTTGAGAGTGTACGCCTAAATCTTGTAGCATTTTGCTATAAACCACTGCTTCTGCCTTACCATAGTGTTGTGGATCTCCCCCACTCACCATAATCTTGCAATACGGTTGTTCTTTTTTGCAGGCATAATACAAGCTCACTGTTTTATTGACACGTGCTTGTGCAAAAAAACTCACTTCAGGATCGACGCTTTGGGAGACTTGTACATTTCCTCCCCCTAGCAAGAGAATCACATTGTGTGCTTTCCAGCTGATAACCGGGATTTTGACATAAGGTTCTTGTAACGACTGTAGTAAGATATTAGGCAAAAGGCCCGATCCTATTAAGAAAAAAAGTATTACCCCACTGCCCTGCATCACCCTACCGAGCTTAAAAAACTTTAAGCGCACGAAAAAAGTACCCAGTAAAATCCCTATTAAAATACCGCTTAAACTCATGGCAAAGCCTTACAAACCCTAATTAACTAACCCCTAAAATGGTTAACTAGAATATCATATGAATTAGCATAGGGGCATCCATTTTGAGCAAAATAAGCATATGCACAATTGTGTAACTTTATTAACCAAATTAATAGTGATGCCTCTTCGATGGATGTCAGGCAACTATCCCGAACGCCAGCGCGGATAAACAGACTACCCACGATTAGCATCGTTGCTATAGCCAATAAAGCAATTGTAATATGATTTCTGGTAACATGGATACTTTCCCTGTATTAAAATCTTAAGGCCAGACCAAGTCCGAATCGCTCTCTTGAACAAATGGCTCGCGCAATCCCGCTTCTTTAGAGGCGGGTCAAGCGAGCCCTCTTTTTGATATGGCTTTTGATTGCTTTACTTGTTTTTCAGAAGGGGTCTTTCTTTGGTTTTCGATATAAGATTTGATCACATCCAAAAATTGATTTTGGGTGATCGAGATGCTATCATTTCTTTAAATTAATGGCGACAAAAATATCAAGGAATATAATACTGCAAGGCATTCGATTAAAAGCAAATCCAACTGAAAACCAGAAAGTAATATTAAGTCAGTGGATGGGGTGCGCTCGTGTTATTTGGAATGCAAAATGTGATGAGATCGCTTATTATTCAACTTTTTCCCGAAAATATTATCCTATTGGCACTTATGCCCCTCTTGATCAAACGACAGCTCAATTTAAAAATAAAGTTTTAAGCCCCTGGTTGTATGAGTGCCCTAGCCAAATTTTGCGTAACAGTTCTGTCAATTGGTATCAAACCTATTTAAAATTCATAAAAGGTCAATGCGGCAAGCCTAAGCGTAAACCTAAGTCCGATAAGGGGAGTATTCATCTTACCCGTGAATTATTTCGTTTTGAGCAATGTGCAGATGGTGTCACTCGATTATGGATAGGCTCAAAAACC
>CANJMM010000013.1 GCA_947475765.1 Legionellales bacterium
AAATAAGGCTTTAATATGGGGGGGTAATTTATTGGGCCCTTCCCAAAGCGCCCCCAATTGTTGAGAAAACAGTTGATTGGCTTTGTCTTCTAGTACCGTGGCTTTAACTTTGCCTTCTGAACGCCAAGCCGCTTTGGTATCGGCTTCCATTTCCACCCGAACCAGCTTATAGGCTTTACAAAATTGCAAGGGATTCATGGCCATGGCCCAAGGGCCTTTATTAATATCCATGGCCATTAAGTCAATATTCACAACGGGGGCAATTTGGGGCCAATTTTTTTGTTCTTGGGCCATTAAGGTTTCCATATTATGTGCCCGAACATAACGCATAAATTTATGATTTTTAAACATAAATACGGCCATGACCATAATCAAAAAAACACTGGGGTACATAAAATATCGGCCTATTACTTCACTGATGCTGCCAAATAAAACTGGCCTATCTATTAGATCAGTGGGAATAGCGCTGCTTAACCAAACAATGCCTTGATTGACTTCTGTTTGGTTCACAAAAAGATTAACCAACATAAATTCATATAAACGAATTTTTAAGAACACCCAAACCAGCTGCTCTTTCATAAAATACCAAATCATAATAATAATCACCATGAGAGCAAAAATGCCCCATATAAGGGTCATACCGCTGTCTGATTTTCCATCACCGCCGCCTGCTTCTCCGGCCATTGTCTCTTTTTCCTATTTATATTATTAATTTATATTATTAATTAGTCATACATTAAATCATCTAAAGGCGTTGTGGCTCTTGAGGGACCCGCATGAATCAACTCAATTAATATATCCGTCAAACATAATAAACTGAGCGATCTGGGGGTTGCCTCATCAAATTTAACCCGCACCCCCAGAGTGGCCCCTTGAGACTCTTCAAAGCTCACCCCAATGCCATACCCCAAACAAAAAGAACTCAATTGATCGGCTCTTCTTGCCATCGCAGGCAATAAGCCTGTATTGCTAAAAACCTGATCATAATGCATGGGTTGTTCTTTCAGCGTAAAATTGCAACTTAAGGCTTTGGCCACCAAAGCCATTTGGGTATTAATATCGATTGCCATACTTGCTTGCTCTCTTCTCTTACGCTTATCTCTACTTGTTTTATATCTGCCTGCGATGCCTATAACTTTAGCTGCTAACTCTGCAGGTGTTTGGTTTTAGGTCGTCCAAATAGCCCTTGTGCTCTAGACGCCGGCCTCTATTGCCTTCATAATTTAACATTCAAAGCTATTATACCTATATGTCAGACCAGAACTTTGACAAAAAGTTTAATTTTTTACTATCCTGTTTTAAAGATATGCACTGGAATAAATATGAGCCTACAAAAAACGATCTTTGAAATGACTTTTAGAATGATTTTTAGAATGACTTTAATTGGGATAACGTTAATGGGGGTAGCTTTAATCAGCGGCTGTGCCCAAAATCAAAAAGTTTATGGGCAATCGACTCAATCTACACAAGAAGAAAGCATTAGACCCTATTTAGAAGCCACTGCACTAGGCATTGAGCGTGCCTTATTGTCTTTAGCCGAAACTCAGAAACCTTACCAAAGTCAAGCTATTAACACGGTTCCATTAATCACCAGTGCGGGAGGCATGGGCGGCACAGTAACACTCGATTGGTCTGGACCCATTGAGCCACTGCTGCAAAAAATAGCGGGCTACACACAATATAAAGTCAAAATATTAGGTAACGAGCCACCTGTTGCAGTCATTGTTTCGGTAACCGGTAAAGATTTGTTTGTGGCCGATGTGATTAAAAGCGCCGGGCTACAAGCCGGTAAACGTGCTAACATTGTGGTTTATCCAACGACCCGAATAATAGAATTAAGATACAGTGTTACCTAATATATATATCAATATAAAATTATAAAATTATAAAATTATAAAAATATAAAAATATAAAATAAGTGAAGCCTATCAGCATGTTAAAACCTGTTCTTAAAACGGCTATATTAGGGCTACTTACCCTCAGTCTGGTGGCTTGCTCTAGCAGCAATGCCCCCAATAGAGATACCAGTAGCTTATCGTCATTAAGATCTTTATCCAGAGTTGGAACAAAAGGCAGTGGCTTGACTGGATTGCGTTATATCGCCATTCGAGATACGGCACTCTCTTTAGGTGCAAGAGGGGGCTTAGCTTATCGCGCCACTCAAATGAATTCAGAATTAAAGCAACATGGCCGTTATTTAGAGCGGCTATTTAATTTTAATGCGCTTTTACTCGACGATAATGTCTTACCCCCTATTCTGATAGAAGGTCGCCAGACATTAGATCAAAGCAACCCATTGAGTTCAGATGCCATTCGTTTATCCGATAGACAATATGTGATTTTATCTCAAGCCAGATTTGTCACGGCTTCGCCGCATTGGCGTGAATATTTATGGATGGATTACGAGAAACCTGAATTACCCGATCCGTCTTTGTTACCCAAAGATGAGAACGAACAAAAAGTATGGGACAAATACGTCTCAGAAGGCTGGCTGTCTGGTGTACAACAAGCCAATGCCATTTTTCAAGAAAATTTAGGCCGCTTAAAACGCGACTATCAAGGCATGGTGCGCTATCGTACTTTATTGGCACAAGGCATTGTAAGTGCCCCTTTTGTGGCGCGTAATGACATGGGCGTAACCGGTAATAGCGAAGAATTGGCCATTAACGACCGTATTTTACGGATTACAGCGCTACCGAGCTTTCAAACCAACAGTGCAAACTGGAGCCCTATTACTTCTGAAGTCAAAGAAAAAATAGAAGACCCCGCTGAATCTAACTGGGCGCTTTCACCTGAATCTCCCTTGCCCCTCAAACCCAATGATCCCAAACAAAAAAATTGGTTTTTTTCTTTTTTCAAACCAAAATTAGCCTTAAACATCAAAAAGGACTGTCCCGATGAACAATCCTGATATGATTAAAAAAGAATTATTTTTTCCAGATGAACCCATTCGCTTTACCCCTCAAGAATTGGATAGATTATTATTGCATTGTTCCAAAATAGGCGCCTCTGATATCACCATTCAAACAGCTAGCCCGATTTTAGCCGAATTACACGGCTGTCTTTATCCGGTGACCTCACGAAAAATATCTTTGGCCGAAGTGGCCGATATGCTGAATGCGATTTATGGCCCTAATGCCACCACACAAATTGCTTCGGGATCAGATGTCGATACCCATTATGAAGTACGCCCCGATAGAGCCACCCGATTTCGATTTAGGGTGAATGGCACGGGCTGCCAAGTAGAAGGCAACGATGCCATTCAAATTACCTGTAGAACCATTCCAGCCGAGCCACCCGACTTAGCCGATTTAAACCTAGATCCTGCCATTATCAACGCCATGGCGCCTATGCAAGGCACCGTGGTTATCACGGGTTCTACGGGCTCGGGTAAAAGTACTTTATTGGCGTCTATTATTAAATATTTAATTCAGCAACCTGAAGCAAATCGTAAAGTGCTGACTTATGAATCGCCCATTGAATTTGTCTACGATCATGTCTTGTGTCCGTCTTCTATTGTTGCGCAATCTGAAATTCCCAGACATTTGCCTTCTTTTGCGGCAGGGGTCAGAAATGCCTTAAGACGCAAACCTGGCTTAATTTTAGTGGGCGAAGCCAGAGATGCTGAAACCATTGCCGCAGTAATTGATGCTGCGCTTACCGGGCACCCAGTTTATACAACCCTACACAGTAATGGCGTGGCCGATTGTGTGCGCAGAATGGTGTCTACTTTTCCTTCTGAAGAACGGCATGGTCGTGCCCTAGATATACTCGAAACCCTTAGGCTGTGTGTGTGGCAAAAATTGGTCCCTTCCCCAGATGGAAAGCGTGTGGCCCTTCGAGAATACTTGGCCTTCGATGAAGAAGTAAGAGACATTTTAGTGGGTATTCCCGTTGAAAAACTGGCGCAACAAACCCGTCTTTTGCTAAAAGAACGGGGACAAACCATGTTGACCGATGCCGAAAATAAATTTAAAGCAGGCTTAATTAACGAAAGAGTGTTCAAATTAATTCAAGCTGGCAGTAAGAATGCAGACAAAGATGCAGGAGTCCCTACTTAATGCGTAACCCTGAATCGGCTCATTGGCGTGACTCGGCTCGACGGCCCAAATTTTTCACCATCGATGCTTATGCCACTTTTCCCTTTTTGCTTTTTTTATTGCATATTCGATTATGGACATTTATTCTTGCCATTTGTACCGTGATATTTTTTGGCACCATTGAAAAATTTGGGTTTACCGTCCCTGTTTTCTTACGCTGGCTAAGAGCCTTTCTTGCGGGCAATCTTAAAACAGCGCTCCCTTGGTGGGAAAAAAGTAATCGATATTAAAAGCCATATAAAAAAAAGCGATATAAAACATGAGTCAATCTGAGTTTAGTGGCGCCCTAGAGGCCGTTTTACAACGTGATGCTTTTTATTATCAAAGCTACAGAAAAAACTTACTGTATTTTTTTCTGTTGATTTTTATGATTGGCATATTAATTACTTTAAATATTTTCTTTTACAAAGACAAACCCAATCCTATTTATTTTGCGACGACCAATACAGGGGAAATTTTAGCGCTACCGCCCTTATCTCAAAAAAATATTTCCGATGAAAAGTTAAAACAATGGGTCACTGAAGCGCTTGAAGTCAGCTACAATTACAATTTTATAAGCTATCGTCAAACCTTGCAAAATGCTCGCCCCTACTTTACCCCCAAAGGCCATGAGAATTTTTTAAAAGCCATTAAACAATCTTTAAATTTAAATCGGGTGAAGCAAGAAAAGCTATTATTTGCGAGCATGATTTCTGAGGTTATTATTGAAAATCAAGGTTATCTCGGATCGGGAACTTATTATTGGGACTTAAAAGTGCCCATGAAAGTCGCCCTATTAGGCGGTGTAAAAACAAAATATGAAGGCTATAACTGGGTGGTTTTTCTAAAAGTCATCCGCATGAATCCTTTGCAAAATACTTCTGGGCTTGGCATTGCCCAAACGATTGTTCGAGAAGGCTAAATAATAAAGGCTAAATAATAATGGTTACAGATAAAAAAAAGATTTCCCCAAACAAAATATTAATTACAACCGATAATTTAGGGGCTTCTAATGAAGGCCAATTTTTTCATGGTTATTATTTTAGAAATAATTATCGAAAACTGGTTAAAATAAATTTAGCCTTATCTTTGATTGCTTTTTTGCTTTTATTCGGGGCCATCGTACAAAAAATAACCCGGAGTTTTCCAGAATATTATACTTCTTCTACCGATGGTAGCTTACAGAAAATTACGCCTCTTAACCCCCCTAACTCGTATTTAGATAATATATTAGGCTAACGTATTAGGCTAACTCGGTTTATAAGCTGAATTTATTTGCTCTTTTGTTGCTATACTGTGCTATGTTATTTTAAGATTAAAGATATAATAATATCTGTACTTAATTAATTAACTTAAATTTAAATAAACAAATAAATAACGAAAAAATTATGCCTGTTACGCACAATCCAGAGAATTCATCGCCTTCAGCGCAAAAAAAGCCGGCTACGGCTTCGGCTTCGGCTTCGGCTTCTCTTATAGACAATGCAACCGAAGCCTTTGCTGCCATCAAAGAAGGCATGCAAAAAGCCCAAACAGAAGATTTAAGCTCTATCCAAATTCAAACAAAGTTTTATCGCGACAGTTTTCCCAAATTTATGTTTTTATTTTTAGTAACATTACTTATTTGTATTGTGAGCATTTCATTGAATATTTTACAGTTAATTTACAAACCAAAATCGCAGCAATTTGCGACTTTTAGTAGCACAGACGGTAGCACGCGCCTTGTTGAAATGATCCCCTTAAATGAACCCAACTTATCAACACAGCCTTTATTACAATGGGCCACTGAAGCGGCGACTTCTTGTTATAACTTTGACTTTAATCGCATGGAAAAACAAATTCAAAATCTACGGCCTTATTTTACCGCCCAAGGCTATCAGCACTACATAGAAGCCTTACAGGCAGAAAATACCCTTATCGATGTCAAAGAAAAATTACTGATTGTCTCTGCTGTCCCCCTCAAAGCACCGGTTATTTTACGTGAAGCGGTTTCTAGCTCAATAGAACGATATGCCTGGCAGGTACAACTGCCTTTATTAGTTACCTACCAAAGTTCAAGTGAATTAAAAAAAGCAGAAATCACCGTCACCATGTTAATTGTTCGGGTCGATACCCTTGAATCGCCTAAAGGCATTGGTATTTCACAATTTCTTGCACGTAAAGGGGTCGGTTAATGTTTATGCCTCTATTTTTTATTTTTTCTGTGCTTTTTAGCGTAAATGCAAAAGCTGCCGTCATAGGCGCAAATTCAGACTCAACGCCACAAGCGCCTATACAAGCGGCCCCATTGGTTAATGCTATGCCAGCGATGCCTTCTATGCCTGGCTTCCAAAGCAGCCCTGTGCCTGCTGCGCTAAAAGACCCCAAGCTTATGGAGGCTTTTAACGCGCTGCCACCTGAACAAAAAAGCCAATTATTAGAAACCGCTAAACAAGTGGTACAACAAGAACCATCGCCCCCTTATTCAGCTGCGCCTGTAGAGCAAGCATCTGCCCCAAAACGAAATAAACGCGACGAAGCTTTCGATATTTTATTAAATCAAGCGCTTCCTCTGAGCCCCGATCAAATCAAAGAAATGAGAAGATTATTTGACATCGTCGAAGAAGCCAAATTTACCACGCCCAAAACCCCTCCTACGCCTATTTCTTCTTCTACTCGCGTGGACCTAGAACCTGGATCGATACCGCCCCTTATTCGATTATCGGCCGGTTTTGTGACTTCGCTTAATTTTATTGACATCACCGGATCCCCTTGGCCTATTGCTTCTTATGGCATTGGCGACCCCCAAGCTTTTAACATCCAATGGGATCAACGCTCCAATACTTTATTTATTCAAAGCTTACGTCTTTATTCTCATGGTAATATGGCTGTTAAGCTTAAAGACTTAGACACGCCCATTATGATTTCAATGGTCTCTGGTCAAAAAGAAGTCGACTTCCGCGTCGATTTGCAAGTAGCCGGTAGAGGCCCTCAAGCCACCGCGGCTATTTTACCGCAATCTGAAACCTTACCTGCAAAGGTTAACCCCATGCTGATTAATTTTTTAGATGGCATTCCGCCACAAGGCAGCACCAAACTAGAAGCAGGCCGATATGGTGAGGCTTGGATTTATCAAAATAAAATGTATTTTCGTTCTAAACTTAAATTGCTCTCTCCAGCATGGATGGCCACGCTTTCAAGCCCCGATGGCACCCATGTGTATGAAATGATGAAAACCCCCCTGATTCTGGCAACAGAAAATGGGGTAACCGTTAACATAGTACTAAAAGGCTTGTAACAAGATGGCACAAAATTTTCTGACTTTGTTTAAAAACACCAAAACACGTACCCTTGTTTTAGTGGTAGGGTCGACCTTAGTTGCTGCTGTTGGTTTTTTAATCAGCAATCTTGGTTCTGGTAGCAAAGAGGTAAGCAAAGAAAATGCCTCTAAAGTCATTGGGGTGCCCAGAGAATCGCAATCGGTGCCGGGTGCCCAAACCTCAGAAGAATACCGAAAATTATTGGCCGAAGAAAACAAAAAACGCGCAGAAGAAGCCGAAAAAGACAAAAAAAGTGCCCTACCTACTTTTAAAGGCCCTGGAGAAGGCACCGATCCGAATAATCCCTTTGGTCCTGGCGGCGCCAATGGTACCGCAGGAGCAGGAGCAGGAGCAGGAGGACGTACTCAGTTTGGATTAGCTGGCTTAGGCAGTGCAAATGATCCTTTTGGCGATACCTCACGAGGTGGCTTTGTGGGCGGCGGCAATTTTAGCGCCAAAGAACAACAACGTCAACTAGAAGAAGACAGACAAAAAAGATTAGACGAACAAAAAAAACGCATCGCTGAAATAGAAGAAGACAAACGCCGTAAAGTCGACTTAGAATTACGTCGAAAAGAACTGGAACTTGCGGACAAACAGTATCAACAATCGGTTCAAGAGTCTGCCACACAAATGGGCAATTACGCCAAAGGCGCCACGGTGAGCTGGACCACCATACAACCCCAAGCCTATATTCAAGGTGTTCATGCGGATAAAGATAAAGATAAAGATAAAGACAAAGATAACAATCCCAATGCCTATGCAAATACCAAAACAGAAAGCGTGATAATTAAAGCGGGCACCGTACTTTATGGCGTACTCGATACTGCCATTAATTCAGACGAATCTGGGCCTGTTTTGGCTACTATTGTCTCGGGCAAATATAAAGGCGCCCGATTATTAGGCAAAATACAGTTGCCAGCCAATGCCTCTAAAATTATTATTAACTTTTCAACCATGAGTTTGCCTAAGAAAAAAGAATCTTTAGGTATAGAGGCTTATGCCATCGATCCTGAAACCGCGAGAACGGCTTTTGCCTCTGATGTAGATAATCATTATTTACTGCGTTATGGCTCTTTATTTGCCTCTTCTTTTATGGAAGGCTTTGGTAAAGCAGTCGGACAACAAGGCACAACCATCACCGATCCCAATGGAACCCAAACACAAAGCAAACCCGAACTCTCGCCTAAACAACAAGTTTATAGCGCTTTAGGCACGATGGGAGAAAAATGGTCTAAACAAGTCGAGCCTTTATTTAAAACGCCCGTGACCGTGACTGTCGAACAAGGTCTTGGGGTAGGTATTTTATTTATGCGTGATGCAGATGTGAGTATTCGTGCTGGAAGCATGTTAGGCCCCACAGCGCCAGCACTGGTAACGCCTCCTTCAGGATTAACGATAACAACCAGTAACAGTAATAAGTAAAAGGTAAGGCACTATGGCAAATAAAGATAATAAAAATGATGACATGAAAGAATTCGAAGAAGAATTCGATTTTGAATCAAGTGAGGCCAAAGAAGATGCTTTAGGCATTGAAGAAGAAGAAGAGGCCTTAGCCACCCCAAAAGAAACCCCCAATCGCCCTGCTGCTACACCAGGCATTCAACTCGATAGAAAACCCAGTAAATTACCTTTGCTTATTGGCCTTACTATCGTTGGCTTTATTGGCTGGCAAGGCTATAAAATGCTCTTTTCAAGCCCTTCTAATGATGAAATTGCAGTGCCTACCCTAAAAGAAAGCCACCCGCCTGTGGCCATTGCACCGGCTGCCGCCCCCCCTAAAACCAGCATACCCGTTGCCGCCCCAACCCCTGTAACGCCCCCCCCTGAAGCGCTGGCGCCTGCGCCAACTGCCCCTAAAACACCCGATTTATTTTCGGCTGCCCCTCACCCTGTTGCTGCTGTACCTGCTGCTGCGCCTACTGCTGCAACGCCCCCTGCACCGCCACCAGCTCATACCCCTAATAAATTAGAGGCCCTAGAAGAAAGCCTTAAAAAATCTCAAGAAAAAATGGCGAAACTCGATACAAAATTAAGTGAGCTCATGGATGCCATTGGCAGCCTAAATCAGGGTATGGGGCAAGTCACTCGTAATTTAAGCAATATTGGCGATTCTGTTCAAAAATTAAACAAAGATTTTAAAGAGTTAAAATCCCAAGCACCAGCATCAGCACCAGCACCGCTTACTGAACAAAAATATGAACCGAATGCTGCTACATCTGGTCAAATAAACAGCTCGGCAAATAATAATAATATAAGTGTACATGCGATTATTCCTGGGCGAGCCTGGCTAAAATCTAAAGATGGCACTACCCTAACGGTTACAGAAGGGGATAGTTTAGAAAGATATGGTAAAGTTTTAGTGATAGATGCCTCTAATGGTGTGGTTATCACCTCATCTGGCATTACACTAAGATAAGATAAGATAAAGATAATATAAAGATAATATTAAAATAAGGGGGCAATAAATGGCTGTTGATTTAGGCACTGCCCTCGAGAACCTGACTTTTGCTTTTGAAAGCTTAGTAAACCTGGTTGCCGCCATTTCTTATGTGATGGGTTTATATTTTATTTTTAGAGGGATAGGCATGTACAAAGTCTTTGCCACCCAAACCATGGCTTCTGCTAATAAAGGCGAGCTGGCGGGGCCCATGGTCTTTATGATAGTAGGGGCTGTCTTAATGTATTTTCCCTCGACTTTAGATACGTCTATACAAACGCTATTTGGGCATGATACCAAAGGCATTTCAGCTGCTGAAGAAATGATTGGTTATGCCGATTTAAATAATTCAGGGGAACATTGGAAAGAAATCAGCAATGTTTTAATTAAATATATGAAATTAATCGGTTTTATTGCTTTTTTACGTGGCTGGACTATTTTATCTAAAATGGGCCATTCAGGGGCGCAACCTGGCAGCGTAGGTAAAGGCATTGTGCATATTATTGCTGGTGTGCTGTTAATTAATATTGTCGATACGATTAATATGTTAGCTCAAACCTTTGGAATAACAACTTAAATTATATGAAAAACTTACTACCCATTACGCTTACTGCCCGAAGGGGCAACTTAAAAAAGTTTGTGGCAAGGCGCCATAATGACAAGTTTCTGAGCATTCAAAAAAAAGTGTTTGAGAGAGATGGCTATGCTTGTCGATACTGTGGCTTTCAGGTAAAAGACTTTCTAGAAGTGGTGAATATCGATAATAATTACGATCATAATACTTTATCGAATATGGCAACTGCCTGTAGCTTTTGTACCCAATGTTTGTTTTTAGATGGCGTGGGTACCCTACCCAGAACAGGGGGCGTTATTGTTTTTATTCCTGAGCTTTCTCAAGCAGATTTAAATAATTTTTGCCGCGTATTATTTTGCTCTATGGACAAAGAAACGATTTATAAAAACAAATTGCATTCGGTTTATTTGTCGCTTAAAGAAAGAAGCAGTGACGTAGAAAAAAGCTTTGGACCAGAAACCAGTAATCCTAAAGTATTTGGGCAGTCTTTAATTGATGCGCAATTAACAGCTGGGCAACTTGATCATGATGCTTTGCAGCATCTTAGATTACTACCTAACCGAAAAGACTTTAAAAAAGAAATAGATTATTGGAAAAAAACTGTTTTTGCCAATATTCCATTATAATAAACTAGACTAGACTAGCATCTTAATGTTTTCGTTTTAATTAAATTAATTAGGTTAATTAGGAGCCATGTTATGAAAATTGCAAACTCAACTTACTTTAGTGCGGCGGCTTTAGGCTTAATGCTCTTTAGCACCGAATTGGCTTTAGCGGCAGATGGCGCTGGTAGTGGCGGCGTAGGCGCCATTGCCAAAAATGTCACCACAAATTTAGCCAGTATTGCCAATTTAATTGGGGCAGCCGCTTATGTGTCGGGTATTGCCTTTGCTTTAATGGGCCTCATGAAATTTAAAGCCCATAAAGACAATGCTCAACAAGTGCCGCTTAGCCAACCTATAGTCTTAATTATGATTGCAGCTGGCTTAATTTTCTTACCGAGTATGATTACGGCTGCAGGCGGCACCTTATTTGAAGGCGGCAAAGCTGGCTCGGCCAAAGGCGAAGGCTTCGAAGAACTCAAATAATTTCATCATCTCAATCAGGGGCCAAAAACATGAGTGCAATGGACTGGGTTCTCGATAATGTCGATGATCTTTTGGCATGGATTGGCTCGTCTCTAGGACAAAGTACCGAATCGTACTGTGAAGTAGAAACAGCAGACAGCCGTCACACTTTGGTGTTTCGTGACGGCTCACTTTTTTCTGTGATTCGATTGCATGGTGCCACCCAGTTGGTTGGCCCTGAAGAATTTGAACAAATTCATCGTGGGCTTTGTACGGCTTTTGGCTCGGCACTTTCTCGAGTGGGACATGCAGTTCAAGTGTATTTTCATTATGATAAAGACAACATCAAACATGAAATTGAAGAAATTTTTGCCCCGGCTAAAGCCACCGCCAAACGCTTAAAAATGGATCTCGATGATTTGTTTAACGAGCGCGTGAATCATTTGTCTAAATTTTGTGCCAGTGAAGCTTGTTTTTTTGTCTTATGGACTAGGCCAAATGCTTTATCTGAAACACAATTAAAACAATCTATGAACAACAAAAAAGAATTATTTCAAACCGTGACTTTGCCTAAATTAAGGCACGCTCAAAATATTATGGCCGCTGTGCCAGAATTAAGAGAAAATCACGATTCTTTTGTTTCCACTACTTTAAACGATCTCAAAGACGTTGGCTTATATTCTGTTTTGCTTGATGTACACGAAGCTGCTTTTCAAATTCGTAAAAGCGTGGATCCAGAGGTGACCAGCGAAGAATGGCGCGCTGTACTGCCTGGCGATAAAATTCCTTTAAGAGAAATTCAACGGGCCTCACAATTCGATGTCTCTGAACTCATGTGGCCTCCTCTTGCTAAACAGCTTATCCCTCGCGATGCAGAAATCATCGATTTAAGAAGCTGCCGTGTAGGCGATAAAATTTATGCCTCTATGTTTATTGACTTGTTCCCTCAAGATCTCAAAACCTTTTTCGATTTATTTAAGCGCATGTTACCCGCTCGCATGCCTTGGCGCATGTCTTATTTGATTGAAAGTAAAGGCTTAAAAACCCTAGGCATTAAGCCATTAATTGCCAGCATTTTAAGTTTTGCTTCAAAACAAAATCCCTTGATTGGCGACGCCGCTGAATTACTCACCTATTATGAAAATAACACCGACGATGCCATTGTAAAGCTTAGGGTAAGTTTTTGTACCTGGACCAAAGTGGGAGAGCAAAAATTATTGCGCAGCCGCGCGGCTGAATTAGTAAAAGCCGTTCAAGGCTGGGGTCATTGTGAAGTGGCTGAAATTTCTGGCGACAGTTTTGCCGGCATGTTATCTAGCACATTGGCCATTAATTTACGTTCTGTGGCCACGCCTTCTATTGCCCCGCTTCGAGATGTGGTGCATATGTTGCCTTTTGTGCGCCCCGCTTCTCCTTGGGTGCAAGGGGCGACTTTGTTTCGCTCTCCTGATGGCAAACCTTGGCCTTTTCAGCCAGGTTCTACCTTACAAACCACCTGGATTGAATTAGTATACGCTCGGCCTGGTTCGGGTAAATCGGTTTTATCTAACTCTATTAATTTAGCGCTTTGTTTAATGGGTGGGGTCAGCAGACTACCCCGCATTGCCATTATTGATATTGGCCCCTCAAGCTCTGGTTTAATTTCGCTTTTAAAAGAATCTTTGCCCCCTGAACATCGTCATAAAGTCGCCTATCATCGTCTGAGAATGACCCCAGATTACTCTATTAATCCTTTTGATACCCAATTGGGCTGTCGCTACCCTACGCCTCAAGACAGAAGCTTTTTAGTGAATTTTTTAAGCTTATTGGCTACCCCAATAGGTGAAACCAAAGCCTATGATGGCATACCCGATATGGCTGGCATGGTTATCGATGAATTATATAAAAATTTAGATGACACGCACTCTCCTCATCGCTATTCCAGAGATTTAGAACCCAGAATTGATAGCATTTTAGATAATATTAACTTAAAAATCGATCAACATACTTCTTGGTGGGAAATCACCGATGCCTTATTTAACGCGGGGCATTTCTATTTGGCGGCCATTGCACAACGATATACTGCCCCACTGATGGCCGATGCGGTCGCCATTTGTCGATCTCAAGTTATTGGCGATTTATATGGCAAAATTGTTGCCCCAACAGGAGAACCCCTAATTGCTTCTTTTGGCCGAATGATTTCAGGCGCAGTACGAGAATATCCGCTTTTATCTCGCATCACCGCATTCGATTTAGGTGAAGCGCGTGTGGTTTCACTAGATTTAGATGAAGTCGCCAAAACAGGAGGCGAAGCCGCCGATAGACAAACGGCCATTATGTACATGTTGGCCCGCTATGTTTTAGCCCGAAATTATTATCTTACAGAAGAAAGCTTAGAAGACTTTCCACCACAATATCGCGATTATCATCGAGAACGCATTTTAGAAATTCGCGAAGATCCTAAACGCATTGTTTTAGATGAATTTCATCGAACTTCTAAAGCCAAAGCCGTGCGCGATCAAGTCATTGTCGATATGCGTGAAGGCCGAAAATGGAAAGTTCAAGTGACCTTATTATCTCAATCGCTTGATGATTTTGAGCCGGTTATGGTCGAATTTGCCACGGGTATTTTTATTATGGATGCTGGCCCTAAACAAGCCATCGATAAATCTGTTAAAACCTTTGGTTTATCTGAAACGGCGCGTTTGGCCTTATCCACCCGGGTACATGGTCCCAGAGCCGAAGGCGCGACCTTTTTAGCCCAATTTTCCACCAAATTTGGCATGAATACACAATTGTGCACTTCTACTTTAGGCCCCATTGAACTTTGGGCCTTTAATACGACTGCAGAAGATACCCGAATTCGTAATGCCCTTTATAAACGCATTGGTGCTGCAGAAACCCGTAAGTTATTAGCCATGCTCTACCCTTCTGGCTCAGCTGCCAAAATTGTAGAACAACGCCTTGCCTCAGCCAAAGACATTACCGAAGCTTCAGATGAAGAAAAAGAAGGCGTTATCAATCAATTAATTCGTGAAATTTTACAAATATATGAAGGCACCCAAGTAAATAACGCGAATATGGGTAAAAGTTTTTAAAAAAAGGGGCAACCTACATTGCCCCCTTACAAATAGCTTTTAACGATTGCCATTAGGTTTGTGTTGTTTAGTTGACAGCTCTTCTTCTTTTCGTTGCTCAGCGGAAGCTGAATATCTGAAAGTGACAGGCACTGGTGCTTTTATCGCTAACTTTTCTTGCCTTCGAACTGTTCTTGAAGCAAGCCTTATTTCTGCTTCCATGTTCGAATTCAATAGCCATTCAGATTGAAGGTATTCCAACATGATAGTTAAAACAGGATTAACCATAGGCCGAGATGAGTGCTTGAAAAATTGGTACATTTCACATACCTGCCTTTCAAAATCTAAAGCCATTGCCTCATATCTAGCGGCAAGACGACGATTAAGCGCGCAGCCCCCCTGTCCAAATTTTACAGCGCCCCTTGATGCAGGTGACATCGCTCTCAAGATAAGAAAAGCGGAATTTTGATGATTTTTTATCTCGGCCAACCTCAGGGCGGTGTAGTCCAATTTTTCAGTCGCTTCTATATTCGCCTTGGCCGCTATTAATTGCGCCACCACAGCAGCGTGACCATACTGGGCGGCATTTAAAATTTGCGTATTTTTTTCATCTTGGGTGAGCGCGGAAAAATTTATAGTATTAAGACTTGAATCCATAATAAAACCTCTATTAATCCGAGCTTAGGTTAATATAATACTACTGATTTAATGGGACCTTACAAATATCGCGTTAGATTCGAGTATTGTATGACATAAGTATATCTGGACCTAGAGCCAAAATAGCAGCATGAAAAAATGTTGGGCAGTTATCTTTCTGTTTTGTCGTTATGCTAATCTTTATCTTTTGACCGACGTTAATCACTTCAAGCCGCTAACTATACATCTTCTACCCCTTTTTTTTAAAGGGGTCCATCGCAAAGCGATGGGGGGTTTTATCCTGCCATAAATTGTAACTATCCATGTCAAACAAAGGCGATAATCCCCTAATTGCAATTCAGATGCTGCTTTCTGGTCAATTTATTGAATAAGAGGGAGTTTACTCTACACACAAAATCCCCCCACTCTTTCAAAAGTGGCAATAAGAAAGCTTCATTCCTATTTTTAGATAAAAGAAAGCCAATAATTTTAATAAAGATTAAAGTAAATTTCAGATAAAACCCCCCATCGCTTTGCGATGGACCCCTTTAAAAAAAAGGGGTAGAAGATAAAATTCACTATCAACAAGATATCCCTATTTTTTTTAAGCGGAATATTAACATTTGTCGATTTTCCGCTAATGCGGTAGCGGGATATTGACATTTGTCGATTTTCCGCTATTATAAGATTCATGGCGAATAGGAGAAGTTAAATGACTGGTTTTATTGGGCGTGAATATGAACGATCACAATTAGAACACCTTTTAACAAAAAAAACGGCCAGTTTGGTCGTTGTTTATGGCAGACGAAGAATTGGTAAAAGTCGTTTAATTGAGAATTTTGGTAAAAATTTTAACCTAATGACATTTTCTGGTCTTTCCCCGAGAGAAGGGATTTCCAGACAAGATCAATTAAATGAATTTAGTCTCCAAATGAAGCATTATAACGCGCCTTATAAGCATTATACGGATTGGAGTGATGCATTTTATTCCTTGGCTGAAAAAACCAAAAAAGGCCAATGTGTTATTTTATTTGACGAAATAAGCTGGATGGCAATGGAAGATCCAGACTTTTTAGGAAAACTTAAAATTGCTTGGGATTTATATTTTAATAAAAACCCTAAACTCATATTGGTTTTATGCGGCTCTGTTTCCGCCTGGATTCAAAAAAATATTATTTTAAGCACAGGGTTTCATGGCAGAATATCGCTCAAGCTCTTTTTAAGAGAAATGAAAGTAGAAGATTGCAAATATTTTTGGGGCAATCATAAAAAAAATGTATCCAATCATGAGAAATTGAAGATTCTTGCAGTAACTGGAGGCATACCAAAGTACCTAGAAGAAATTAATCCAAGTGTACCTGCTGAAGACAATATTAGACGATTGGCTTTTTCTGAATCTGGGATTCTATTTAATGACTTTTCCCAAATATTCACTGACACGCTTCAGCGAAAAAGTGATACTTATAAAAAAGTTGTTACTTTACTCAAAAATGGCGCCCTTGAAACGACTGAGTTAATTAAATTGATCAATGTAAAAAGCGGAGGAGGATTTACTTCATATCTAGATGAATTAGTGATCGCGGGTTTTATTTCAAAAAACTCTACCTGGCATATTAAAGATGGGAAAACTTCTTCGCTCAGTATGTACCGTTTAAGTGATAATTATTTAAGATTTTATTTAAAATATATTGAGCCTAATATAGAAAAAATTATCGCTGGGGGTTTTTCCAACAAGTCAATCTCTTCTCTTCCTGGCTTTGCTTCAATTATGTCTTTACAGGTTGAAAATCTTGTTTTATCAAATCGAGAAAAGATAAAAAAAATATTACAAATTCTACCAGAAGATATTATTTGCGACAATCCCTTTTTTCAAAGAAAAACCAACCGTCAAGAAGGATGTCAAATTGATTATTTAATCCAAACTAGGCACGACAACCTCTATTTGTGCGAAATAAAATATACACGAAATCTAATAAGAAAAGACATTATTAATGAAGTAAATGAGAAAATTAAAAGATTAAAAGCACCAAAGAATTTTTCAATTCGCCCTATTCTTATCTATTCTGGACAATTGCATGATGAAGTAATAGATGCTGATTATTTCTCTCAGGTTATTGATTTAGAAGAATTATTTTAGTAGGGTGTCATTGGTCCTAGGCTAACAAGGTTTTGTGAAGCTGATTATCTAAATCTTCTATCAAATAAGTAATAAAGCCCCAAAAATCGTCTTTTTCTATGATTTGATTCACTTGTTCTACAGACAAAAATCGGCGCATTTCTTTTTTGAATTCTAAAGCATTTTCTTTATTTTCTACTAATAAATTTTTTCGGTCATTAAATGTGCTTACAAAATTTTCTACTGTACAATTTCGATCCCGCAACTTATAAGGTATTAACTCAAATTTAGGTTTTAATCCTTGTTGATGAAGCCAAGCCATATCCCATAAATCACGATTTTTCACGCGATTTGGTCGTAGTGCAAAGGCAAGCAATTTGTCTGCATAAATTTCTTCACGGCTTTCTGATTGAATAATAAGCCCTGTCGTACCCATATCAACACCATAAGGATTTAATAACAACATGGGGCGTTTTTCGTAGGAAGGTACAGCACAAATATCTATGTTAATACGTTGGGCCGGTAAATGCCTATGCTCAGGCCTGGTTTCTATTTTAATTTTCCACGTATCTACATTTTTTTTATCTTTTATGGGTTCACTTACTTTCACTGAAAGCCCATATTTATCATTTAGATTTTTAATTAAGACTTCTCCCATGGCCGATAAGCTATCGCGCGTAAAGTCAGTGCCTCCCGTAAAATCCAGATCTTCACTTAATCGAACTCCACCATAACAACTTCGTAAGCATGTGCCTCCTATAAAAGTAAGATTTGATAATAAATTATGACGACTTAATACTCTTAATATATCATGATGTAATAATTCTTTTTCAACGACTATTCTTAAAGTCGACAAATTAGGCTGATTTTTTAACGCTTCAGAAACAAGTTGATCAAATAAATTCATTTGCCATATCCCAATCAATTAAATCCATATTTCGATGTGTTACTTTCATATCTCTTAATGCCTGAGGTACAGAAGCACGCCATAATCTACAATTTGCATCATAAAACAAGTGTGCCATTATTTGAGCTGGCTTTTGAGTAGTATGAACAAATTCTATAGTTCCAAATTCTCCACAAGAAATGATATTGCTTCGACCAGATGACATAATTGAAACCCAATTCATTGGGATTTGAGAAATAACCGCTGCATCACTTAATACCGTCTCAAGGCTAATATAATTAAATTCATTCGCCCTTAAATGTGCTGCTGCATGAAACAATAGCAACCCGCTTGGCGAGGCAGCAGGTTTAAACATATACAAGCCTCGACATACCCTAGTTAAATATCCAAGCCTTACAGCTCGGCTCAATAGGGTTTTAAATGCGAGATTAGACAATTTGGGGAATAGTGCTCTCATATCCTGCAATAAAAACAAATAATGTGCTGAATCTGCATTGTTCTCAAACCATCTAACTAAGTGTTTAATCGATTGCATAAGCCTATCACTCTACAGTAAGTTACATTAAGTGTAACCTACTGTAGAGTATGTGGCAAAATTAACCCCTATATACACCTAACCTATCACCAAACTCATATTGAATTTTTCTCAAGCAACTGTTTGCCTATGCCGATAGATAACGGTGAATAGCCGTACTTTTTAGGTAAAAAAATGTCAACACATCAAGATAATCCACATACCCCAAATTACTATGCCGCAAGCAATGGTAAATCGCACGATCCTCTTGAAAAATATCTAAAAGAAGTACGGGCAACCCCTCTTTTGACCAAAGAACAAGAATTTGAATATGGGAAATTAACCCAATCTGGTAATTCTCTGGGGCGCCAAAAGATGATTGAGGGCAACTTAAGATTAGTGGTAAAAATTGCCAGGCGGTATATTAAAAGCGGTTTATCTTTATCTGATCTGATTGAAGAAGGCAATTTAGGCTTAATTCGAGCGGTTGAAAAATTTGATCCAGATAGAGGCTTTAGGTTTTCCACCTATGGCGCTTGGTGGATTCAACAAACCATAGAACGGGGCATCATGAACCAAGCACGCACGGTAAGATTACCCGTTCATATCATGAAACAAGTAAACCGTTATTTACGCAATAACCGAGGTTTAACCCCCGAAAATAACGAAGCAGTCATCGCCCCCAATAAACAATCTATGGAAGAAATTGAAAAAATTATCCTGTTAAATGAAAAAATATTGTCTATTGATGCGCCTATCTCAGGGGAATTTGACAAGCCTATTTTAGATACCTTACAAGATTTACAAACAGAAGAACCTTATTCTGCTTTTTTAAGTCAAGATATTAAAAAACATCTCAAAACTTGGCTTCACAGACTCTCCCAAAAACAACGGGATGTGATTATTAGACGATATGGCCTTATGGGGCATGAATGCATGACCCTAGATCAAACTGGGCAAGATATTGGCTTAACAAGAGAGCGCGTACGCCAAATTCAAACAGAAAGCCTACGCACCCTAAAGAAAATTATTATACAATCTGGACAAGGGTCGGATCATTTATTAGATTAAAATTAAATTAGCTTAAATTTGAAATCTTGTATTAAGATACTTTTGTAAATATAACGCTTCTGGATTAACTTTTTGCAGTTCTTTAGGTGACAAAGCAAAATGATTTTCACAGGCTTTTACCCACGTGGCTGCTTGAATATTGCTAAACAGTGCTGCTACACGTTCAACTTCATATAATCTATTTCTTTCTAATAAATCGTTAGCCGTTGTTTTTAACAAGCTGCGTAACACAGAAAGCAGTTCATCTTGAGTTAGCAGGCTCATTTTATCAGGTAATGTTGGCATACATAAGTCACTTGTATTAAATTGTTAAGTAATTAACACATTCTATCAAACTCACCCAACTAGTCAACTATAAATATGCCTATTCTTTTTTATTAATTTGCGATTTAGCGCGTGTTATATTATGGCTGTCCTATTAATTTTCTATTAATTTTCTCATTTTTTGCTAAAGGGAATGCAATTTATGTCTATGCTGCTTATATTATTATCTAGCATAATTACTTTTTTACTAGGTTTTTCTTTTTTATACAATCAACTAACAAAATATTTAAGCAGGCATATAGCCGAACAATTTAATCAACTTAGCCAACAACAATTACAGACTAATGTACAAAATTTAACCAGTCTACAAGCTTTTTTTAGCCATAATACAGCCGATCTTGATAGGCAATTACATGATGCATTAACCCGGCACAATGACACCCTAAATAAACAATTTGATAAACTTAGCATACTCTTAGATAAACGCTTAGAAAGCAGTTTAGATCGCACCAATGACACTTTTACCAATATTATCAAACGATTAACCATTATTGATGAAGCCCAAAAGAAAATTTCTGATTTATCTACTTCCGTTTTAAGTTTACAAGATATTTTAAACGATAAGCGTGCAAGAGGGGCCTTTGGAGAATTTCAACTTGCACAATTAATCAGCAACTTATTGCCACCATCCGTATATAAACTACAAGCCGTATTACCCAACCAAACACGCGTAGATTGTTTATTATATTTACCCGAACCTAATGGTCATCTTGCTATTGATGCTAAGTTTCCACTTGAAAATTACAAAAGCATGATCAATCCAAATTTATCTCCCCCTGAAAAACAAGCTGCCTTGTTAAAATTTAAGCAAGATATTAAAAAGCATATTACAGATATTAGCAGCAAATATATTTTGCCTGGCATTACCTGTGACAGCGCTTTAATGTTTATTCCTGCCGAATCGGTTTTTGCTGAAATTCATGCCTATCATGAAGAGTTAGTGCAATTTGCTTTTGAAAAGCGGGTATGGTTAACCTCCCCTACTACCCTTATGGCCATTCTCACCACCGCCAATAGTGTGATAAAAGATCAAAAAACCAGACAACAGGTACACTTAATTCAAGATCATTTACGTTTATTATCTAAAGACTTTGAACGCTTTGCTAAACGCATGGAAGAATTAACCAAACATATTCAACAAGCCCAAAAAGATGCCGAAGAAGTGAATGTTTCTGCTAAAAAAATAACCAGTCGTTTTATTAAAATTGACAACGTCGAGCTAGATAGCGCCCTAGAAAAATCGCTCAGTCCCTCTTCATCTCTCTCTTCGTCTCCCTCGTCTTCTGTTGTGTTATAAATTTAGCTAGCGATCTCTTTATAAGTAAACTAAATTAGTTATATATAGGAGAGATCGGTTTATGTTAGAGTTTATTAAAACGCTGTTGATTAACTGGGTAACCCACGAAGGCCCCCCTGATGATTTCCCCCTCTGTGATTTTGAGCGTATTCGATATGAAGTAAGGCCCTGCGATGTCTTGCTTATAGAAGGCCGTAGCCGAGTCAGTGAGGTTATTCAGCACATCACCCATAGTCCATGGTCTCATGCCGGCATCTACATTGGGAGATTGCATGATATCGATAATGTTCGCCTAAGAAATCGCTTAAGTGATTTTTTTAAAGGTGAACCCAATGAACAGCTTATTATTGAAGGTTATGTTGGCAAAGGTACTGTGGTTAACCCCATGTCTGAGTATGTTAACGAGCACATTCGGATTTGTCGTCCTAGAGGCCTATCCAGGCTGGATGCCCAACAGGTAATTGAATTTTCTATTCAGCAATTAGGTAAAGATTATGATGTTAGGCAAATTTGGGATTTAATGCGATATTTATTTCCCTGGATGATACTGCCCAAACGTTGGCGTTCGACTATATTTGAATATACTGCCGGGGAAACCACACGAACTATTTGTTCGACAATGATTGCACAAGCTTTTGTGACGGTTAATTTTCCTATCTTGCCTTTAGTAAAACACCATGAAGAAACGGGAATAGAGCTTATTAGCCGAAACCCCCGATTATTTACGCCTAAAGATTTTGATTACTCGCCTTACTTTGATATTATTAAATATCCTTTTGTGGCATTTGCGGATCATGCTGCCTATCATGATTTACCTTGGAATAAACAAGGCTTAGTGCATAATGACAAAGAAGGCATATATAATCCTAATTTAGAAAAAGAAAAAGAAAAAGAAAAAGAAAAAGAAGCGTTAACTCAAGATTCTGCTTTACCCAAAAAGAAAAAAAAGAAAAAAAATATTTTTAATTTTATGCAATCAGAGTCTTTAAAAGAAAATCTGAGTGAAAACCTCACAGAAGATCCAAAAGAAAACCCAAAAGAAGATAGCAAAAAAAATGGCAACCACTCAGGTCTAGTATAAAAAAGGCGGAATAAACCGCCTTTTTTATTTTTATCTTTTATTTTTCTCTTTAATTTTTATAACTGCTCACTTCTCTTGTTAAACCTAAATTACCAAGGGAAGGCATCTCATTTTCGCTATCTACGTCATCTAAGCAATCTTTTTGCTCAGCATCTGATAGTTTACGTTTTTGATGATAGCTTTGGAGTTGACTCTTAAGCACATAAAGTGGCGCAAATGGGGCATAAAACGAATCGTCCATATCGTCCATATCGTCCATATCGTATAATTCTACTTCTGCATTTGCTTCAAGACTGGTTTGAAGATAAAGATTAAGATGCCTATCATAAAATTCTTCAATAAAGTTAGGGTTATGAGGCGCCCTAAACATATGAACAGTCGAGTTTTTTGATTTCAGCGGTTCATCTTTTGTATAACCATATTCACGATCAAAATCTAATTCAAATGGCGTACGTTCAAATTCTTCAGGACAACACAAAGCCGCAATCAACCCTGTATCTGCATGGACCACTTGAGAGGCTAATCCTGCTGCTTGAATATTGCCACATTTTTTTATTTTACGCTCGATTTTTCCAGCTATATCTTTTTGTTCTTTAGGAAACTGTTTAAGCTGTTCAAAAACTGAGGTTCTTATCTCGAGATAGCGCGCATTGGTTTGCGCATCCCAAACTTTGCTTTGTGGATTACGTAGGATGTCATACAATTCTAAACAAGTTTCTTCTTTTGCAAGATTATATTTAAGCATCAGATCTCGTACCACTTCAGGATCATTTTCTAGTTGGCATTCATTCCAATAAAGAAATAATTTTTTCAAGGCTTTTAAATAAATATCGCTTGATCCTTGAATTTTTTCTATCACACTCAAAGGAACATTGAGCGGAAATTGTTTTTCTATCATTTCTAGCTTAAATGCTAAGCCTTGTGCCGTTGCTTTATCTTTAGCCTTTTTTACTTCTATGGCATTAGGGGTTTCAGATGAAAAAAATCTTTCGTATAAAGCCGTTTTTTTGGCTAATACCGTTAATGCTTTTATTTGTTCTTGAACTGCCCATTTTTCTTCTTTAATTTTTGATTTTTCAAATATCGCTCTAAAATTAAAAGAGCCATAAAAGGCAATTTCAGTCTTTTCTATTAATTCAGGTGCTTTCTTTGCAATTTCTAATAAAGTTTCTGCGGGTTTTAACTGAATAATAGCTGGGGCATCGTAAAGGCTAATAAAATCTGTCAGAGCTGCTTCAGCCAAAGGTATGTGATGAGATTGCTTCACTTGTTCAATCTCACGATGTAAATCTTGTAAAGTGTAAGACGCATTCAGTAATTCATGGCCATCTTTTAAAAAAGGCTTATCTGAATCATTTGCTTTAGCAATAATGATATTTGCCTCAGCAGGAACAAGGCCAGATTCTTTCCACATGGCGATGTAATGATTCATCCGAACAACTTTTGTTGCTGCATCTCCCTTACCTACTACAAATAATTTAATAGGATAATTTCCGGTTAAATCATAAGTCGCCTTTGCTTCATTTAATAAGGGAACTAAACTAATGCAATCGTCTGATTCTAGATCGGTTCCAATTGCCACTGTAGGACGATGTGTAAAATAATTCGACATGTTTTTATAACCTTATATTATCATTATTTTTATTTTTATCATTGCCTCAATTTTTAGGCAATTAGACAATCTTAACATAACATAACATAATATAAAAAATAAACATGCCCTTAGTTTACTCACAACAAACCAACCAGGTAAGCCATATGACTGCAAGCACACCCAATTTTATCTTTGATTTTGATAGCACCCTTGTTTCTTGCGAAAGCCTTGATGAGCTGGCTAAAATTGTGATGCAGGATAATGCAGATGCCGCAGATATGCTAAGTAGCATTCAAACGCTCACAAAAAATGCAATGGATGGATCGCTTTCTTTTCATGAAAGTTTAAAACAACGTTTGGCTTTATTAAAACCTACCCGAGCGCATTTAAATCAACTCAGCACACAAATTTTACACCATATTACGCCTTCTGTTTTAAGAAACAAACGATTTTTTCATCAATTTTCTGCACATATTTATATTGTTTCAGGGGGGTTTATTGAAATCATTCATCCTGTGGCTAAAGCACTGGGCATTCCGCTGTCTCAATGTTATGCCAATCGATTTATTTACGACTATGAAGGCAATATTATCGGCCTTGATGAGCAAAATCTTCTAGCACACGATCAAGGTAAAGCAAACCAAGTTAAACGGCTCAAGCTATCTTATAAAAATATAAATAAAAATATAACAAGAACCATTGCTATTGGCGATGGGTATACCGATTATGAAATCAAAGCCTTAAACGCCGCAGACAGTTTTTTTTGTTTTACTGAAGTCATTACGCGTGAAAAAGTCGCGCAATATGCCGATGCGGTTATTCCTAACTTAGAAGGATTATTTGAACTCTGTTCTTTGTCTTATAACCCTCCCCAAATTTTTCACAAAAAAGCCTTACTATTAGAAAATATTCACCCTTATGCTAAAAATCTACTAGAATCACAAGGCTTTTCCGTAGAGTCTATTAAAACTTCTTTACCAGAAGAAATTTTACAGGAAAAACTAAAAGACGTGGCTGTTTTAGGCATACGCTCAAAAACTAAAATAAGCGCTAGCTTAATAAAACACCTGTCTCATTTAGAGGCCGTTGGTGTTTTTTGCATTGGCACCAATCAAGTTGACTTGGCTGCTTGTAAAGAAAAAGCCATTGCCGTTTTTAATGCGCCATTTAGTAATACCCGAAGCGTTGTAGAATTGGCAATGGGGGAAATTATTGTTTTGCTCAGAAAAGTAATAGACACCAATAATTTATTACACCAAGGTAATTGGCAAAAAAAGTCTGAGCATTGTTTTGAAATACGAGGAAAAATATTAGGCATTATCGGTTATGGGAAAATCGGCTCACAGCTCTCTATTTTAGCTGAAGCACATGGCATGCAAGTCTGTTATTATGACATTGAAGAAAAATTGCCTATAGGTAATGCAAAAGCCATTGCCACGCTTGAACAATTACTCCAACAAGTCGATATTATTAGCATTCATGTCGACGGTCGAAAAGAAAATCATCATTTAATTCATGCCGGGAATATTTCACATATCAAAACAGGCGCCTATCTCATTAATTTAGCCCGTGGCCATGTAATAGAAATCAATGCATTAGCTCAAGCTTTAAAATCAGGTCAACTGGGTGGTGCTGCCATCGATGTTTTTCCTGAAGAACCCGATGAAAATGGCCTCCATTTTTTAACGCCCTTACAAGGCTTACCTAATGTTATTTTAACCCCTCATATTGGCGGCAGCACAGTTGAAGCCCAGCAAAATATCGGTGAATTTGTGGCCACTCGTCTCAAAGAATACACAGAACACGGATCAACCTTACATTCTGTTAATTTTCCACAATTACAATTACCGAGTCTCTCTGAGTATACCCCCTATCATCGTGTTATTCATATTCATAAAAACACGCCCGGTATTTTAGCGCAAATAAATGCCATTTTTGCTCAACATGCTGTGAATATCGAAGGTCAATATTTAAAAACAGATGAAAACATCGGGTATGTGATTACAGATATCACTCAAAATTATGATAAAGAAATGATTGTTAGCTTACAAAAAATTGAACACACAATGAAAGTTAGATTACTTTTTTAGTAACATGCTTGCCGTCTAATTTTAAAAAGTTTATTAATTAACTTATACCGTTTATCAGCTTATACCTACCGTTCGTCGGATTTTCGTTTAAGTGCCTTGAAGATTATGTTAATTTCTCACCATACTAACATGAGAAATCAACTTAACTTTTAAAGGCGATAAAAAATGAGCCTCTATCAAAAATTTAATAATTTACCAAGCCATATTATCCATCCCATTCTCATCGGGGTATTTTGCCTTGGCATAAGCATGCAATTTTTTTCTATAGGAACAGCAACCTTTTTAACACTTGTATTAGGTGCAAGCAGCGTTGCCATAATTAAAGCTTTATCTGTATATCAAAAATATAAAAGCACCGTTCAAAAGTGGCAAGAAAACCCTATTCCTGAAACAGCGAAATTTTTATATCAGACTTTAGGCTTTACTTTAAATTTTGTTATGCCCGTACCAAAATCAAATAACGGTTTACCCTTATCTGAAGTACCGCCTCAACCTGAAAAAATTCCGGGTATTTCCTATGGTGATTATCCTCTAGTAACATTTACACCAAAAACCGTCGTTGTTCCAGAAAAGCCAAGCGTTTCAAGCTTATTTAAACTATTTTTTCTTACATTAAACCCAAACGTAGAAATAAAAAACATAAAAGAACCTAATCTTGCCTCTGCCCTTCCCGTAGCTGCATTACCTGAAAAAGATGTTGCTATAGCATTATTCAATTACCCTTTGGTCAAATACACAAAAAAAACAGTCGTTATTCCAGAAAAAAATCCAACCCCTGGACTGTTCGGTATCCTAAAATCCCTCATCACGCTCCCTCTATTATTTATAGAAAGCCTAGATCCCCGAAAAGAATTTATATTTATAATAGAACAGCCTAAAGCAACACAAACCCAAAAAATAAAACCAATAAAAGCCGCTGCTCTATCTGAAAGCCCTGCTGCTCTTGTTCCTGCTCCTGCTCAGCCGCTTATTTTTTCACGCCAATTGGCTGCCCCCCCTACGACAGAAAATAAAAGCAGTAAAAGCCGTAATCATAAAACTCAGAGCGCAGCAGGGCCATATGATTTCAAAGCGGCTGCTGCTAAAAAAACACAAGGGGCGGCCATCGCTAGTAGCCATAGCCCTAGCCCTAAAGCTGCTAGCTGGCTAAACTGGTATCAAAACATGAGTCGTGATTTGAGAATAGGCATTATGTAAAACATCACATTTTTTCAACTGTTTTGAGCCCCAATAAGCCCATGCCCAATTTTAACACTTGGGCCGTAAGGTCTGAGAGCAGCAATCTAGAAGCTTGTTGCTCTGAGCCAATAATACGACAATCTCTAAAAAACTGATTAAAATGATTAGCCAGCTCAAATAAATATTCACACAACCCATTGGGAAATAAATCATCTGCCACTTGATAGACTATTTCTGGAAAACGAAGTAAATGCATGGCCAAATTTAACTCCATAGGATGGGTTAATTGAATTTTAGCCGCACTTAAGTCTTGTTTTTCAGACAACTTTCGTTTAATTCCTGCTGTTCTAACATAGGCATAAATTAAAAACGCCGCAGTGTTTCCCTCAAGTTTGAGCATTTTGTCATATTCAAACACGTAATCTTGAATTCGATTTCCTGACAAATCGGCATATTTTATGGCACTGACGCCGATTATTTTAGCCGTTTCTTCTAGTTCTGTTTCAGTAAATATGGCTTCTTGTTGGTTTCGCTCAAGTAAGATTTTCTTGGCTCTGGAAACCCCTTCAGACAATAAATCTATTAATTTTTCGGTATCACCTGAACGGGTTTTATATTTTTTACCATCTGGGCCTAAGACTAAGCCAAATGGTACATGATCTAATCTTATATTCTCATCGGCATAGCCTACTTTTTTTGCCGCGGCAAATAACATGGCAAAATGCGTGGATTGCCCTGAATCGGTAACGTAAATCAATCGATTGCATTTTTCAATTTGAACACGATGTTTCATCGCGGCCATATCTGTCGTATCATAATTATAACCACCGTCTGATTTTTGAAGCATCATAGGCAATGCCTCACCTTCACGGTTTTTAAAGCCATCCAGAAAAATACATTTTGCGCTATTATTAATAACGACATAGCCTTTATCTGTTAACTCTTTGACTATCCCTGGCAACATAGGATTATAAAAACTTTCGCCTCTATCTATTAATTTTACCTCTAAATAATCATAAATTTGATGATAGGCTTTTTGAGAAATATCACAAATCATTTTCCAGATCTGAATAGCCGATGCTTCACCTGATTGTAAGGCCACTACTTCTTGTTGGGCATTTTTTTTAAAAACCAAATCTTCATCAAATATTTTTTTTGATGTTTTGTACCATTGCATTAAATGCGACAAATCTGTCTCAAACTCTCCTGACGCCACCTCAGGTTGATACTGCTTAAGATACGCAATGAGCATCCCAAATTGAGTGCCCCAATCTCCTATATGATTTAATCTTAATAGCTCATGGCCTAAAAATTCGATTATCCTAGCCAGCGCATCCCCAATAATAGTAGATCGTAAATGTCCCACATGCATTTCTTTGGCTGTATTAGGGGCAGAAAAATCAATTGCAATTTTCTGCGGGTTTTTTATTTTTGGCACCCCTAAACGAATGTCACCTAACATTTTATTCACTTCAGATTCAATGAACTCTGCTTTAAGCCAAACATTGATAAAACCAGGCCCTGCAATTTCTAATTTTTCAAATAAACCCGCACTCCCCTCACCTGTTTGCAAAATAGAAATAACTTGGGCAGCAATTTCTTTTGGGTTTTTAGCCAATCGTTTGGTTAATTTCATTGCACTATTACATTGATAGTGACCAAATTTTACAGAAGTCGCACGTGTGACTTCTGCCATCCATGGCTCGGTAATTAAAGTAGGATAAGCCTGAATAAAGGCTTCATGACACATTTGTTGAATGCACTCAATTAAAATCATATTTTTCGCTCATAAAAATTTTATACTTTATATAGCCTATTTTAACTTAAATTAAGATGGCATACATCTTTTGAATGAAATGAGTCAACTGAATTATAATTGATCTTTTTGGGGTTGTTATTAGCTAAAGAACAATGATAGAATTTTCCCTCTGCTTTGTTAGTAAGTGTACATAAATTATTATATAAAGAGGAAAAATATAAAGATGCAGCATAAAATTTATTCTGTTCTTCTAAGCATACTCATCACGATATTTTTTATAAATAATAATATCAGTATTGCAGCAACCGCTACCCCTAAGGGGCCATTTGAAGCCATTCAATTTCAACCAAATTTAACCCTTTTTGAAAAGAAAATAGTACGCTTTCAAACCCCGGCTGAATTTGTTGAAATTCTTTTTCCCTTTTCTAAAAAAGCAGGAAAAGAATTAGGCATCGATCCTAAATTAATTTTAGCCCAAGCAGCACTAGAAACCAATTGGGGCCGGAGCATTCCTAAACATAAAGACGGCAGCTCAAGTTTTAATTTATTTGGCCTAACAGGAAAATCAAAATTAGGACATAGTCTTAAACTTCGCACCAAAGAGTTTAAAGGCAATACCCCCTACCATACTTTTGTTAGCTTTAGAGCCTACACTTGTTTTTCAGAGTGTTTTACAGATTATGTCAAAATTCTTTCTATGGATCGTTATCAACGTAAAATTCAATATGCTAAAACAGCAAATGAAGTCGCCAATGGTATTCAACGCGCTGGTTATGCAACAGACCCACACTATGCCCGAAAACTAATGAAAGCTTATCAGCACCCTGCCATTAAAAATATAATATAAAAATATTGAACAAAATCTTTGCCACTTTGTCTATTAGCATATAGAGCTTGTATCACAACATCTCTATATCTGATCTGATCTGATCTGACCTTGTAACAAACAAGAGGTGTAAAATGAAACGATTTACTTCTGATTATTTACCTGCTCTATCTGTATCTGTACTAACCCTCATACTAGGGGCAGTAGGTCAAACGGCACAGGCAGCATCTTATGGTCAACGCTTATGTCAAAAAGATGCGGATTATATTTGTCATAAAGTTCAAAAAGGTGAAAGCTGGGACAGTTTGTTTTCTGATGCAACAGAACAAGATACCGTGAGAAGAATCAATCGAATGAACATTGACCTATCAAGGGGCATGGTTATCGCCATTCCAAAAGACAGCGATCTCACCGTAATGGACGCCTCACCTTTCCCTAAACAGATTAATAGCAGCCCAACTTCTCAGATTATTTTCGATTCATCTGAATTGGCTTGGGGGGCCTATAATCCTAATGGGGAATTAGTGAAATGGGGCCCTGCTGCAGGTGGTAAAGATTATTGTCCTGATATACACAGAAGTTGCAAGACTGTAAACGGCACCTTTACGGTGTATCGTACAAAAGGAGAGGAATGTGTTTCCTCAAAATTTCCGGTCAATAAAGGTGGCGCACCCATGCCATACTGCATGTTCTTTCATGGGGGGTTTGCACTGCATGGGTCACCTAATGTGCCCGGATATAATGCTAGCCACGGTTGCGTTAGATTGTTTACTGAAGATGCCGAGTGGCTAAATGAAGAATTTGTAGATGTTGGTAGAACAAAAGTCACTGTACGCCCTTAAGGCCATCTTCTGGTTTTTCTGGTTCTTCTGGCTCAAGTATATGTTCGTGCTCGAGCCAGAGAACATTAATAATGCCGCAAGCACAGGCTAATAATACCCCTAAAATCCAAGTAAAATACCACATATATTTTTCCGCTTTTTTATTTTAAATGAATCATTTTTTTAATTAATAATTAATAATTAATAAGAATCAGGATTGGCTGCTACCGTTTCTTCTCTCAAGGGCCCTCGAAATACCCGAACAACCCAAGTGGTATAAAGTAATACAATTGGCAATAAAATCACCACAGCCCAAAACATCCATTGTAAAGTCATGTGACTCGACGCCACATCCCAAACCGTTAAGCTATGACTCGGAAAACGAGAAGACGGCATCACAAAAGGAAATAGTGCTATAGCCGCTGTCGCCACACAACCCAAAATAGCACAACTATGCACCAAAACCGCCGTTTTAACATAATTAAAAGTTGACAGCATCATTGAGCATAAAACAAAACATATTGTTAAAAAAGGCACTGCCCAAAAATAAGGCCATTGCTGATAATTACCTGACCATGCTCCAGCTAATCGTTCGACTGTTTTAGCCTGCACTGACATAGCCGTATTTAAGTCTGGAATAAAAGTAATTTGATAACCGATTAAAACTTTATGCACCCAAAATCCAGCTAAAATAAAGCTCGCTATAAACAAAAGGCCAAATAATCTAGACATTATTTTAGCACGTGCTTGCAATACCCCTTCTGTTTTGGCTTGTATAAATAAAGCACCTTGAGTGCATAATAAACCCAAACTCACTAACCCGATTAATAAAGCAAAAGGATTGAGCAAGCCAAAAAATGTCCCGGTATAAAATGGCATGGCGGTTATATCAAAATAAAAGGGCACCCCTAGAAATAAATTGCCCACCCCTACACCAAAAACCAATGCTGGAACAACACCGCTTAAAAATAAACAGACATCCCAAGCTTTTCGCCATTTTAAACTATTAATTTTGCTGCGATAATCAAAGCCTGGTGGACGAATAATTAAAGTCGCTAACACTAAAAACAAAGCATAATACATGCCAGAAAATGCGGTTGCATAGGCAATAGGCCAAGCCGCAAAAATTGCCCCTGCGGCCAATATTAACCATACTTGGTTGCCTTCCCACATAGGGCCAATGGTGTTAATTAACACCCTTCGCTCATCGTCTTTTTTGCCCACCATCGGCAGTAAAGCAGATACACCCATATCACTGCCGCCCATAATCGCAAAGCCTGCAAGCAGTATGGCGATTAAAATAAACCAAATAATTTTTAAAGTAATATAATCAAAAATCATTTAGTCACCTCAAAATGATATCGTTTGAGGCCTAAACTACTTGGGCCTAACCTGGCATATTTAAACATTAAATAAAACTCAACCACTAATAATCCAGAATACAGTGCAACCAAGCCTATAAAGCTGGTTAGTACTTGTCCTGTTGTCACACTCGACACCCCTAAAAAAGTCGGTAAAATTTCGCCAATCGCCCAAGGCTGACGGCCATATTCGGCTACTATCCAACCACACTCAATGGCCAACCAAGGGGCAGGAATACTCCACAAAGCACAATGCAATAACCATCGATTTTCCAATAATTTTGATTTGATGTTTATCCAAAAAGCAGCAATTAATAGCGCAAACATCCAAAAGCCTAGCCCCACCATCACCCTAAAGCTCCAAAAAATAGGCGCCACATGCGGAATGGTGCCTTTGGCGGCTAATTTAATTTGCTCGGGCGTGGCATTTACCACTTCTTTAGTATATTTTTTCAGCAATAATCCATACCCAAGGTAATCACGGTATTTTTCAAACTGCTCGCGGTTTTCTGCCGTATCCCCTTCTGGAGATTTTAATATTTGCAAATAACGATAGGCTTCTATGCCTTCGATAATATATCGCTCATGTTGCGCAATGAGATCTTTTAGGCCTATAACAGGCTGATCGATGGATCGCGTTGCAATTAAACCCAGCATGTACGGGATTTTAACCGCATATTCTGTGGTTTGCTTTTCTTGATTTGGCAGACCAAATAACGTAAATGCCGCAGGCGGTTCATGGGTCTCCCATTCTGATTCAATGGCAGCCAATTTGGCCTGCTGAACCGCGCCCACTTCATAACCACTTTCATCGCCTAAAATAATCACCGATAAAATAGAAGCCAATCCAAACCCTGCGGCTATGGCAAAAGAACGACGTGCAAAAGCGATATCTCGGCCTTTTAATAAATAATAACTGCTGATCCCTAAAACAAAGATGCTGCCTGTGACATAACCCGAGGCGACCGTATGCACAAATTTAACCTGCGCCACGGGATTAAAAAATACTTCGGCTAAAGACGTTAACTCCATCCGCATGGTCTGATAATTAAAAGCGGCCCCCACGGGATTTTGCATCCATGCATTTGCAATTAAAATCCACAGCGCAGATAAATTCGCGCCTAAGGCCAATAACCACGTCACCATTAAGTGCTTCGCTTTTGACAGCCTATTCCAACCAAAGAAAAAAAGCCCTACAAAAGTCGACTCTAAAAAAAAGGCCATCATGCCTTCAATGGCAAGTGGTACGCCAAATATGTCGCCAACATAATGTGAATAATAAGCCCAATTGGTTCCAAACTGAAATTCTAAGGTGATGCCAGTGGCAACCCCCATCGCAAAATTAATCGCAAATAATTTGCCCCAAAAGCGGGTCATGTCTTTATAAATTTCTTTTCCGGTTAGGACATAGACCGATTCCATGATGGCTAAAATAAAAGACAAGCCTAAAGTCAGGGGGACAAATAAAAAATGATACATCGCAGTAACAGCAAATTGTAACCGAGATAAATCCACCATGGTTTCATTGATTAGCATTGGGGTTGGCCTTCAGGTCAAAAAGATATTCGGTTGTACGACTAAGTCGATCTGTTTTTTCAATAGCATGGCTAAAAAAAAGTTTATGAACAAAAAAAAGTAAAAAAACTTTCAATATAACAATAAAAACAAGCTCTTTGGCTAAACTTTTATTTTTGGTAATTTTAAGCATAAAGCAAGATAACCTGATTTTTTTAAAATGGCAAGAAATTGACCGGGTTATTTTGCTTTTAGACTAAAATCACCCGGTTTTTTAAAATTTTTTTATATTTTTTTATATTTTTTTAAATTAAGTGTATTTGCACTGTTATAAAATATAAAATATAAATATAAATATTAAAAAACAAAAAGTAAGTTGAGTTCATGATAGTTTTATCAAAAAAACAATTAAGCGCCATTTCAGGGGCAAACAGCGAAGAAAATACATTGCTTATAAACCTACCTGAGACTACCCCTCCCAAAAATTATAAAATAAGCACTAAAACTCAGGCCTTTATCACTACTACTGGCTTATTTAATGGCCTTACCACCGCCATACTCAAGCCTAATCTCCCTTTATGGGGCTTACCCGTGACGCTAAGCTTAGGATTAGCGATAGGGGCCGTCATGATCACTTCAGACCTCATTTGGCCAAGAAAAAAAGAAGAGATTATGCCTTTATAGCAAGCACCAAGTCCTTTGGCATAGAAAAAAAAGGACTATGGTCCGATTGTATTTTTACAATATTTTTAATATTTGCTTGATTGGCCATGCGTAATTGATGCTTAACATTTATTATATTATCTTCTAGACAAGCAATATATTTTTTTTCAACTTGACCAAAATTTTCCTGTGTTAATTTTACATTTTGGTGCATAGGCAATAGGGGCTCTGCCTGAATGTGCTTAAAAGCAAAATCAAAATCTGTCTGGCTGGCTTTTTGATAAAAAAGATTTTTTACTTTCTCAGGATTCGATAAATCAAAACGCATCTCGTTTTTAATCCTATCTGCATGACAAAAATCATCTAACCTTGATTGTGAAAACCCAAACTCATGCATCATGGAATGACTATGTTCAGGCACCACACCTGAAATATAAATAAGTTGTTCTATGCTATCTGGGATTTCTTCTGCTACCTGGCTGGCCATCACCCCAGCAAAACTATGGGCCACAAGTCTCACGGGTTTTGATTGACTTAACACTAACTTCACTAATTCTTTTGTGTAACTTTTAAGGGAAATTCGACGAAAATCCTTAACATTTATGCCATGACCTAAAAAATCATGCTCAATAACAAAATTATCTGCCTGCTGCAATAAAGGCGTGACATATTTCCAACACCAGCTGGCATGCCAAGCACCGTGAAGCAATATAAAAATATGTTGGCTGGCTAATTTTTTGTTCATGATATTATTTATTTTATATTTATATTTATTTATATAGCCTAATGGCACACGATAAGTTAAAAGCTTATAATAACGCCATGGGCAATCACAAACAAAATTCTTGGTATCTTTATCTCATCCGAACGCAACAGGGCGCATTATATACGGGCATTACCACCGATATTAAACGTCGATTTAGCGAACATGATGCTCAAGGCCCTAAATGTGCAAAAAGCCTACGCGGCAAAGGCCCTTTAACACTTGTCTTTAAAAAAAAGATTGGCCCTAAATCCGATGCCTTAAAGCTAGAGTGCCAAATTAAATCTCTACCTAAGTCAGATAAAGAATTTCTGGTCAAAAATAAAAAACTGCCTACTTTAATCTTCCCCTCTCCCTCTCCATCATGAGCAGACATCAAACTTTAGATAAACACGTTAAGCTCAACATGATTTGGGTAAAAACCTTACCTGCTGTAAGTAAAATTGTCATTGGTATTTCAGAAGCCTGTCGACATAAATACCCGCCAGGCCATATTCGCTTTAAATTAGACGTAGAAGGCGGCATTAAAATTAATGCCTATTCTGGAAAAGGCGTCACCGATTTATTTATTAAAATCGAACCCATAACTGAACGTGAAAACGTTAAAATAGCAATTCAAAAGCGTTTTGAAAGATAAAAATTACAGCTTATGTCACGCCTGTGCACATTTTATCCAATTTTTAAAATTAGGATCATCAATGGCATAACCTCTCTTCTCTGGCAATCGGCCAATTAAATTTTTGCGTTGTAAAACCCGTATTGCAGATTGAATGGATGAAACGGCAATTTTATCTAAACCCAATTTTTTTGCAAATTTTTCTCTCACTTCAGTGCTAAATAAACCGTTAACATTATTTGATATTTCTGCTAATAATAATCTCTCCAGTATCGAACATTGATCCCAAATCTCAATAAACTCACGATCTGTAAAGATTTGGGACATAAGCTCATTTTTTGCCTTAAAAAGAGACAGAGATGGATTTAAAGCCATTCGCTCTACTAATGTTCTTGCAAGATGAGGAACACGTTGCATTTCCAAAAATATTTTCCATAATTCTTCTTTATTAAGCTTACGTTTAGTAATCTTGTCAAAATTTTTGGCCAAATGATCCGTAAAGCCGCGCTCAAGTTCAGGAAAAGGTAAATTTTGACCAAAATGAAAAAAAGGCGCATTAGATTGAGAAAACATTCTTCTAAGCCCTTCCTGAGAGGATCCTGTAAAAATGACTTTTACCTTCATCTTATTCATATCAAGAATTGTCCGCAATGATGCTATAAAGTTAGCATTAGATGGATCTTGGCTGAGTATTTGTACCTCATCCAATAAAAGCAAAACTTTGCCTTCTTTGCATAACAGATCCACAACTTCTTTCATTGTTTTTTCTGTGTTCAGCGAGTCGGATAATTCATTTATTGCAAAAGTAGTAATAGATTTTGTAAACTCAGCCCGAGCATTTTTCCCTACATCAAGAAAGCTAAAATAAAAAACTTGCCATTTATTTTTTTTAGCTAAAGGCGCTATGTCCTTACACAAAAATTCTGTTTTCCCCATCCTTCTTGGAGCAAAAAAAAACTAATGCGCTAGAAAGACCACTTTCGAACATCCCCAATATTTGCTCAGCAAGCTCTTGACGTGGAAAATGCCACTGATCTATTTGCATATTATTCTCTTTTAACTTTTATTAGTCTATTTTGCACCTTAATTATCTAATTGTACTATTTATGTACAATTCAGTCTAATTTTAGCTTCCCATTACCAGCGAAATAAATTAGTTTGAATGGTAAATAAGTGAAATTAGGTAAAAATTAGATTAAATTGTACACGAAATGTACAATTGTACTTTTTATGTACAAAGCCGTCTAAAAGTGATGAACAAATTACGCAGAATTTAAAAAAAGGGGCAACCTACATTGCCCCCTAAAAATAAACTTTAGCTATTGCCTTTGGGCTTGTGTTGTTTAGTTGACAGCCTTTCTTCTTTTTGTTCGTCAGCGGCAGCTGAATATCTGAAAGTGAGAGGCACTGGTGCTTTTATCGCTAACCTTTCTTGCCTTTGAACTGTTCTTGAAGCAAGCCTTATTTCTGCTTCCATGTTCGAATTCAATAGCCATTCTGCTTTAAGGTATTCCAACATGATAGTTAAAACAGGATTAACCATAGGCCGAGATGGATGACTGAAAAATTGGTACATTTCACACACCTGCCTTTCAAAACCTGAAGCCATTGCCTCATACCTAGCAGCAAGTCTGGCGACGGGATTTGCTGCAAGACTACGATTAAGCGCGCAGCCCCCCTGCCCAAATTTTACAGCGGCTCTTGATGCAGGTGACATCGCTCTCAAGATAAGAAAAGCGGTATTTTGATGATTATTTCTCTCGGCCAATATCAGGGCTGTTGCACGATCTTTATCAGTAGCGTCTATATTCGCATTGGCCGCTATTAATTGCTCCACTACAGCAGTGTGACCATTCCGGGCGGCATTTAAAATTGCTCTAACAATTAATTTTGTATTTGCTAGCATTACAGCTTTCCTTTAATCCCTTACAATAAAATAACTCAACTGGATGACTTTTTATGTTCAAGCATTATTTTCAACTGAAGAATACATGCCAAAACTTGTTTTTAATGTACTCTCTGTTTCAGCTCAATCTTTAGCCAAATATCTTTCAGGGGCGAAACCTGATTTTTATCAAGCCCTTGGTAAAGCCCTTGGCAAAGAGCAGAACGCTAACCTATCTACCTCGTTTCCCTCTACCTCATCGATTATAGAAACATTCCTTTTAGCACACATACAAAACTGTATTAAAGATCAACTTGAACTTATATCAAGTTTATGTAATTATATACTATATATGGTATAACTACATAAACTTGGTATAAGCATGAACCCAATTACTAACCCTTTTTCTCCAGGAGCAGGCACTCCACCGCCAGAATTGACTGGAAGACAAACGATCCTAAATAAAGCCAATATTATGTTCCAACGACTTAAAGCTGGCCGTTCTGAAAAAAGCTTTTTATTAGTCGGCCTACGGGGTGTCGGAAAGACTGTGCTACTGAATGAGATACATCGTATTGCGATAGCATCTGGATATAAATCAATTCTTGTTGAGGCACATGAGAAAAAGTCATTACCCGCTTTGCTTCTACCATCACTCCGAGAACTTTTATTCCAACTTGATCGTATGGAGAATTTGAGTGAAAAAGTGAAACGAAGCTTTCGAGTTTTAAAGAGTTTTTTGAATGGTATAAAACTAAAGGTTCATGATGTAGAAATTTCTCTTGATAATGATCCTGAAATTGGTACCGCAGATAGTGGAGATCTAGAATCTGATCTTCCAACACTATTAGAATCCATTGCAGAAGCAGCCAGCGATCGAAAAACAGCCGTTGCAATTATTATTGATGAGCTTCAATATTTATCCGAGAATGAAATGAGTGCGCTAATAATGGCTATTCATCGCATTGCTCAAAAAAAATTACCTCTTGCACTCGTTGGTGCAGGTTTACCTCAACTTGTTGGATTAACAGGAAGATCAAAATCGTACGCAGAACGATTATTTGACTTTCCTAAAATTGGGCCACTTGAAGAATCAGATGCAATTGAAGCACTAAAAGGACCGGCAAATGCACAAGGAGTAGAAATTACTGAAAGTGCACTTAATGAAATAATGCGTCAGACACAAGGATATCCTTATTTTCTCCAAGAATGGGGGTATCAAGCTTGGAATCTAGCTGAAGTGTCTCCAATTGACCTGCCCACTATACTTCTGGCTACAAAAGAATCACTTCATCGTCTTGATGAAAGTTTTTTCCGTGTTCGATTTGATAGGTTAACACCACGTGAGAAAGAATACCTTCATGCGCTTGCTATTTTAGGTGATGGCGCACAACGCTCAGGTAGTATCGCAGAAAAACTCAATGTAAAGCCACAGGCCGTTGCTCCCATTAGAAACAATCTGATTAAAAAAGGAATGATTTATAGTCCTTCATATGGTGACACTGATTTTACGGTTCCATTATTTGGAGATTTTATGAAGCGGATTATGCCTGTGGGGCCTACCCTAGGGTGACAGAATACCCCCTTGTACAATCCGAAGGGCGAATGAGGGTAATCATTAAATAATGAAGAATAAAAAATAAATGATAAGTCAAGATTGCGAATCAAGCTTTTAACAACAACCCTCAGCCCTTCCGTCTTTGCTTTCAGCTTCGACGCAAGGCTGGTCCCTTGAAAGGGACAAAAAGATTGGCACAATTGATAAATTTAAAATTGATCTGACTTTGCAGACGGAGCGTGGGGGGAAAAAAAACTGGTGCCCGGGGCCGGAATCGAACCGGCACGGTGTTACCACCGAGGGATTTTAAGTCCCTTGCGTCTACCTGTTCCGCCACCCGGGCAGGCACCATTATGAACTCTTTATAAAATCATTTTATCCAAAAAATCCAGATATGTTAATCTGGAGGCTGAGGCCGGAATCGAACCGGCATACACGGCTTTGCAGGCCGCTGCATCACCATTCTGCCACCCAGCCGATTGGCTTTCGCCTAAAATCTGGAGCGGGAAACGAGACTCGAACTCGCGACCCCAACCTTGGCAAGGTTGTGCTCTACCAACTGAGCTATTCCCGCAATGCATGTGCATTTTAATCTGTTCTTAGGGGATGTCAAGCCTAAGTTACTATATAAATTAAAATCTAAATGAAAATTAAAATCTAAGTTGCCACTTCTAAAACAGCCGCACGTATATAACTAAACATGGACCATAAAGTTAATACCACTGCAGCGTATAATAAACCAAAACCCAGCCAAACTAAAGGTAAATTAAAATTGGTCGGTTGAGAGAGCAAAATAACGATTGCTATCATCTGTAAGGCTGTTTTGAGCTTGCCAATATACCCAACAGACACTCGCTTGCGCTTGCCCACCTCGGCCATCCACTCGCGTAAAGCAGAAATTGCAATTTCTCGACCTATAATAATAGCCGATGGGATAACTAAATAAGGTGAGGCATACTCCCCTACTAACATCACCAAAGCAGTCGTGACTAAAAGCTTGTCGGCAACTGGATCTAAAAAAGCACCAAAGGGTGTTACTTGGTTTAGCTTTCTAGCCAAAAAGCCGTCTAACCAATCGGTGATACCCGCGAAACAAAAAATAAAAGCCGAAGCTATATTAGCCCACTGGCTAGGGAAATAAAAACTCGCCACAAATAAAGGAATGAGTATAATTCTTGTCCAGGTGAGCATATTGGGGATAGAAACAACCATAATACCTCCAACGCAAGCTAAATATTTTTAAGGCTAGCATGGTAAGGATGTTATCGCAATTATTATTTTTATGACTTTTGGTGTAAGTAATCATACAGAATTTTAGCCAAGCATTGGCCCATCCCTGGAACACGGGCAATGGCCTCTTGACTTGCCCCCATCAGCTCTTGCAATCCGCCAAAATGCGTTAAAATGGCCATTCGTTTTTTAGGGCCTATGCCAGGAATGGCCTCCAAGGTAGATTGTTGGCGTTTTTTGCCTAATACTTTACGTTGTTGTTGAATGGCAAAACGGTGTGCTTCATCTCGAATATGTTGAATTAAATGCAATGCAGGTGAATGGGGCGGTAGGTGTGCTTCTTTTATGCTTGTTTTATCCGAATTTTCATCGAAAATATATAACGTTTCAAGGCCTGGCTTTCGCGTGGGGCCTTTGGCGATTGCCACTAATTTTATCCCCATAATTTGTAAAGATTCTAACACTTCAATACCAACGCTTAACTGCCCTTTTCCGCCATCTATAAATAAAACATCTGAATAAGATCTTATGGCTAACTCAGATTGATTCAGTTTTAATTTTTTAAAGCGCCGAGTTAATGCGGCTTTTAAAGCACCGTAATCATCGCCATTTCCTGCTTCAATTGTATACAAACGATATTGCGATTTTAAGGGCCCATTCTGATCAAATACCACACAAGAAACCACGGTGGCTTCCCCACCATGATGGCTCACGTCTACACACTCAAATTGAGCCAAATTATCTAACTTTAAAAATTCCATGAGCGCTTGTAGGCGTGTTTGATAAACAGTGGCTGCACTGAGCTTTTTGATGAGCGCTTCTTTTGCATTGGTTTTAGCCATTATTAACCAATTTTTTTTAATGCCACGAGGTTCGGAAATAATACGGGTTTTTCTTTCCCATTTTTCCTGCAATAAGGCTTGGATTAAATCTTGATCTTGTATAGGCGTTAAAATAATCAACTCTGTTATGTTGCCTTGTTTGATTTCTGAAGCAAGATAATGCTGTGCAATAAATTTTTGTAAAATCTCGCCTTCTGTGTTATCTAATTGCTTTTTACTTAAGCTGACAAAATAGCTTTTACTGTCTAATATGGCCCCAGCCCGAACAGATAAAACTTGAACACAAGCTTGATTATCTTGAATGCATACAGCAATCACATCGAGGCTATGGCTTCCCACGTAAATATGTTGTTTTTCTTGAATTTGTCTGATATGGCTAATCTTATCTCGCAAATTGGCGGCTAGCTCAAATTCGTGATTTTGAGCAGCCTGATGCATTTGAGCAATAATATTTTTAACGCTATCTATTTCTGTTGCAGCTTGATTGCCTAATAAGAATTGCTTCGCTGCTTGAACATTTTGGTTATATTGCTCTTTTGTGATTAAATCAACGCAGGGTGCGCTGCAGCGTTTGAGTTGATATTGCAAACAAGGCCGACTGCGTGCTTTAAAAAAAGCATCGCTACACTGCCTTAATTGAAATATTTTTTGCATTAAATCTAACACTATTTTTACAGACAGCGTCGATGGATAGGGTCCAAAATATCGGCCTTTTAAATGCTTCGCCCCTCGATGATAAATAAAGCGTGGAAAATCATCTTGCTCTGTGAATAATAAATAGGGATAAAATTTGTCATCTTTGAAAATAATATTATATTTAGGTAAAAGAGATTTAATCATTGCGTTTTCGAGCAATAAAGCTTCTTTTTCAGAGGCAGTAATCGTTACATCTATGTGAGAAATATGAGAGACTAAATGCGCTAAACGATTGTCTCGTTTATCCATGTTTTTATTAAAATAACTGGCCAGTCTTTTTTTTAAATTTTTAGCTTTACCAACATATAATACTGCCCCAGTGCTATTACGCATGCAATATACGCCTGGACGCTCTGTTGTATTATTTAAAAAACTTTTACTATCAAACAAGATAATTAAGCAGTTTCGCTTTCCATGTCTAAAATGCCATGCCTTAACGCCATGTGCGTTAATTCAACATCGTTACTCACCTCAAGTTTTTCAAACAATCGATAACGATAGCTGTTCACTGTTTTAGGGCTCAAACATAATTTATCAGAAATGTCTTGCACTTTTGTTCCGCTGGTAATCATCATCATGACTTGTAACTCACGATCGGATAAAGCATCAAATGGCGAAGCTTTGTCATCTGATAAATGTTTAAGAGCTAACTGATGGGCGATACCTGCGCTAATATAGCGCTTGCCTGAATAAACAGAATGAATGGCCTGAACCATTTCACTTAAATCGGAA
>CANJMM010000014.1 GCA_947475765.1 Legionellales bacterium
AAACAGCCAAAAAATTTAATGCCTTTTTCAAGTACAGCGTTATCTGATTTTGCGCATTTAGATTTTAGCTTTAAAGATTATTTAGAGTTAGTTGATACCACAGGGCGAATTTTGAGAGAAGATAAGCCAGGGCATATTTTAGCGCATCAGGAGCCTATTTTATCGAGGTTAAACTTAACTTCTTCGGGATGGTTAAAGATTGTTCAAAATCTGGAAACAGAATTTTGCTATGTGTTGGGCCATCGTCTCAAATTTAAAAACTTTGCGCCATCTCATCGAATAAGATTGCCTCATGGCAGAAAAATGGCCACACAGTGTTACGCTAATAATATTGCGGTACATCAACAGCAGGTTTAATTCTTTCTAATAGAAAACTGTTTTCTGATAGATTGTCTGAGCGAACTTTTAATAAAAGAGCTTTGTTGATGTCTTTATGATCAAATTCGTAAGAAAGCAGTTCTTGCCCATTTCGAAGGCCTTGTTGATAGGCAGGGCTGGTTTTTAATAGGCCGGTTATTTTTTTATCAATAAAGGTTAATTTAATATCGATGCCATACTCTTCTGGTTTAATTTGCATGTGCCTTAGTTTTGCCTCATCGTTAAAAATAGCAGAAGATAAGGGCAGATCTTGTCCTTGTTCAATATATAAACGCACAAAATCTTTTGCCTCAGGATAAAATAAGCCCAAAGACGCTTCAAAGTCTTCTAGCGTAATGCCAGATGTTTTATTTTCTAAAAATAGATTTTTGATCACGTCATCTAAAGAATAGCGATGATGGCTTAATGCTTGAATTTTGGCATCGAGTTCTAAAGCAAGTATCATGCCTCGAGTATAAGGTAAATCTGAATAGCGCTCATCTTCGTCGAAAAAGTCAATAATAGCTTGATTGGGCTTATTTTTAACACTAGAAAAATAGTGTTTTAATAAAATTCTATTGTATTTTTTTGTCCAGGATAAAAGGCTTAAGATGCCTGCTTGATAAGAAGTTTTATGGGCATAATAATCTGTGACTCCTTCAAATAACCAGGCCATGTGTTTATAAGAATAAGCGCTGTAAAATTTTTCTCCCATCCAGGTATGCCAATATTCGTGTGCTAAAAATTCAGGCAAATCTTCTGCTAAAAAAGGAGACTGTTCATTTATAAGCAGACTTAATGCATTGGTTGTGCAGGTGCCAAATAAGCTGGTATAGGCTTTGTCATCGCCATGCATAAAGATAAGCGTGTTGTTTTTCTCTTTGTCCTTCCAAAAAGATTTTTGAATAGGGATGATTTTATTAAGCAAGTGCATAGCATAGGCTGTGTTTTCTTTTTTTAAGCCGTAACTTAAAAGCGTAATGGTATCGTCAGCTTCAATGGTATTTTGTTGATAAGCCCCACCTGCGAAAACCGAATTTCTAATGGCCCGAAGCGAAAAAGCAATTTTTTGTTTTTGATTAAAGCCAAAATAGGGAGAGTCGATGCTAATCTTAAGGGGGGTGTTTAAGTTTACTTTTGGATAAATTAAAGCCGTTTCTCCAATAAAATGAAAAATGTCAGCATTAATAATAGGTTTAAGAATATCCATAGGCGCGGTCGATTCTTTGGGGTAGACTTCATAGCGCAAGGTAATGAATTTTTGTTTGGGATCAAATTGTATTTTTTTTAAGTTTTGGGCTTTTGAATTTAGGATGTGTGTGTTTTTTTCTAGGGCATGCAAATGATTAACATAACTGCCCAGATTTTTGGCACTAGACCATTGATGGGGCAGTTGTAAATAAAAATAAGATTGCTTAAGCTTAAATAATCGAGCATTGATAATGCAGGTAATGATTAATTTGGGTTTTTTTATGCTAGAAACATCATGGTGAATTTGATAGTGAAGATCAAATTGTTCTTTGTTTTTAGCCAAAAGACCATGAGCCGGAGCAAGTGAAAAAGTTAAAAAAAAATAAGGCTAAATAATGGTTTCAACTTCTTTTTCTTCTTGTAATTTTAAGTTTCGCTTCATTTCCTCAAAAGGAAATCCATTTTCTAATAAATATTTTGCTACATGGCTATAAAATAGCATTAATCCTTCACAATAAATGGAAGGGTTATCAAATTTATTTTCAGTTCGATATCTGTTAACTAAGCCACCCCCTTCACAAATTTCAGACCAACAACATTCTTGGCATTTTTTGGACAAAGTGTTTGTGGCTTGCTCGATTATATTAAACAGAGGTAAAGCAAAAAAATCTTTTAAGCTAGTATTTTCTATGTTTTTTCTAGATTCTCTAAATTTTGGATCAGTTGTTCTTAGCTCATCTAATGGACTTAAATCACCATTGCTAGAAATCGTGATGAGCGGTAATAGTTGATTGTTGTCTGATTTTCCTGATCCATAAAGTAAAGAAGAAAATCCAAAAAATCGACCAACACTAGAAGACATAATTCGGAGTTCAACTTCTTCTGACTCATTATCTGCTTCATCACTTATCCAGGAATGAAATAAATCAATTAAATATTCTCCATATTTTTTAGCAGGAAAAGGCGGGGGATTGTCATAATGATAATCGGGTATAATAAAATCAAAAGATTTTAAGCGTAAGTCTTTTGCCAAATGTTTATAAATAATATCGGCGGAAAATTCTGGATTAATAACACATAGCGCTCCTATAGAATTAGATTTATCTTTAAACCCGTCTTTTAGTTTTTTTAAACCAGTGATAACACTTTGATAACTGCCAAAATTCCTGTGATCAATTCGATATTTATCATTGTAGATTTCGGGGCCATCAAGGCTAATACCAACGCCAACATTATGTTTTAGCAGTAAGTTGGCCCATTGCTCATTAATAAGGGTACCATTAGTTTGTAAAGAATAACGTATAGTTGTACTTGAATTAAAAGTTTCTGAAAATAAGGTACACATCCAGTCAAAATGTGCTTTAGAATAAATTAACGGTTCTCCACCATGAAAGATAAGGGTTAATTCAGTGACTTTTAATTCTTCACATCCTTGTTTTAAATAAGCCGCTATTTTTAGGACCATATTTTTAGAAAGATGCTTAGGGTGAGATTGATAACTTTGGTCTTCCCCATTAAAAAAGTAACAATAAGTGCAATTTAAGTTACATCTTTCTACTATTTTGAGGTTAACTAATAAGCGTTTTTTGGGCAAAACTGTTTGCATAGAAATTTAATTTTAATGGTGCATAGCTCGATAAAATTGGGTTTTTCTAAAGCCACTTTCCTCATTATTTGTTGAACGGGTAAAGCCTGTTTTTCCGCCAGAAATAAATTGTAATAATTTAGGGGGCAGTTCATGTGTTTCAGATAGTGAATTTAGCTTATTAACATCACATCCTATTGATTTTAAACTGTCTAAAAATTTAGCATGCCGACTTTTCGATTCCATTTTATTTTTTCCTTTTAGATGGGTGAGAATAGAATTCACGGCAGCATCCTATCGCATTAATATTGTAATCGCAACTTAAAAATAATGCTTGTTCTTTTGTTTTGGATATTATATTCTCTGCCTCGCTATTTGTTTTTAACAGCATAAGGAAATATTAAATGCGAATTCTCACTTCAGTCCAATCTCTAAAAAGCATTGCAGGTTCTAGAAAACATAAAAATGACAAGAATAAAGATCAAGATTCTGGATTTTCAAGCGATCAAATCATAATACGAAACGATAGACCTAATGATCGCACAACTCCTGATCAAGTACATGTGGGCATAAATTATGATTTAACAAATAATTTTAGCGTACAACCAAATATGGTGGTTCGTTATGATAACGCACGTGTGACCACTCCTTATTACGGTATAGATTTTGAGTATAAGTTTAAATAAAATTAAAACAGTTCTTTTTATTTTATGCTTGTCGTATTTTTCTAGTTCTGTTTATGCAGAATCTGGAAAAATACGATATGAAGTCAGTAAATCTCATTCTAAAAAAACGCATTGTTTACATGTAAAGGTAAAAACAGTTATCCCTGAAACAGGGATGTTGTCTTTTTATGTGCCCGAATGGGTTGAAAGTTATGATGTTCATCGTGGAAAAGAAGGAAATACAGCACTTTCTCAAGATAAACGTATATTGACTGTGACAGATAAGCCTTTGCAAAAAATTGAGCTAATGTATGATTATTGTCCTATTAATATAGCTGGCGATTTGCGTCAAAGTCTTATTAATAAAGAGTATATTTTTTTTGAATTTGCCAGCGCGCTGAGTTTGCCTGCCAATATTCAAAATTGGAATATACCCTGGAATATAGAGGTAGATTTAAAATCCTTCCCAGGTTATTTTAATTTTTATAGCAGTTACCCTGTAAAAAAGAAAACAATTAAAATAACAGACACCCTGCCTAATTTTTCAAGATCGGTTATATGGGCAACAAGGCATACTTCTGATCCAATCATGATTAACGATAAAAAAGTCGACTTTGTTTATATTGGACAGGGTGAAAAAAATAAAAAAAAATTAAGGAACGCGACAAAGAAGCTAATTTTTGAGCAAAGAAAATTTTGGCAAGATGATGATTTTGAAAAATACACAGCGGTATTTTTAGAAGATGAGTCGAAACAAAACAGAGGGAATGTTGTTGGAAGAAGTTCATGGAAATTATTTTCTTGTCTAATAGAGAGGGCGTCAGAGGATCCTTCTGGTGTTGTTCATTCTATTTCCCATGAGCTTTTTCATGCTTGGCTAGGAGGGAAAATTGCATTTGCCCCTGGTTCAAATGATTTGACTTGGTTTACAGAAGGTTTTACCCATTATTATGGTCAAAGATTAGCGGAGCAAGCAGGACTTTTGTCTAAAAAAGAGGCAGAAAAAATATTAAACTCCCAGATAATTGCTTATTCTGTTTTGCCTATTAAAAATGAAGATGACTCTGTTTTTTTATCATCTGAAAATAAAGACCCTATGTATTACGTGATAAGTTTGTTAAGAGGTTATTTTGTTGCTTCAAAATTAGATAGGTTGAAAGATGAAAAGGGGCAGCCACTTATGCCTATTATTTTGAGAGAAATTTTAGCTAAAGCGCAAAGGCAAGAAGTAGGTTTTTTGGCATCCAGAAAGATTATTATGGATGCTTTTAGCAAACACTTACCTGAGGCTGAAATGGACAGTGTGAATAAAATTGTTTTTAAGGGGGAGACAATTGACTTTAGCCCCGACTTTGCTATGGGGAATACGCTTAATTTAAAAGAAGTTAATGTGCCCGATGTCGGCTTTAATTTTCATGAACTTATCGTTAATCAAACACTGGGCGGCCTAGAGTCAGATTCGCCAGCATTTAAAGCAGGGTTAAGAAATGGAATGAAGGTATTGGATCATAATATTAGATTGGTGGAAGTGAATCATAAAATAGAGATGATGATTGCAACGGATCAGGGTGTTAAAAAGTTTGAATATTTCCCTAACAGCAAAAAAATCAACGTACTTCAGATTTTATAAAAAAGGAGAGAAAATGTATTGTACTTTTATATGGACAATGGGTTTTATTTTGTTATCTAGCATGACGAGTGCAAATGCTTATAGATATATGGTCGATCTACATCAGCCATATGAACAAAATGAAAGGCATTCTTACCCTCATTCCTTTCGTCTAGATGCTCATTCTTTTCAAAAAAAACAAAATAGGGAACGATTAAACAGAGAGATTCAGTTACAAAAAAAATATGAGCAAGAAAAACTTGAAAAACAACAGGCAGAAAATTTGCACAGACAAGAAAATCAAAATACTTGGCTAGAGTGGGGGCAGCATATCAGATAATAAGGCATGAAGATCAAGGTTTTTGACCATAAAGCCTTGTTTCAGCGCCTGAATCATAGGGTAAGGCCCACTGGCATAGACATAATAAGAGCGATTAGCGCTAACATGATAGAGCAGATTTTGGGTTTGTTCTTGAAAAAAAAGCTCGTGTACCCAGCCTGTTTTTCTTGTCCAAGTGGTTTCAGCTTCTAAGAGTACCGGGATATAAGAAAAATTCGGGTATTTTTTTAGCCAATGATTAAGTAATTTTTCTTGGTATAAATCTTTGGTATGCGTAATGCCCCAGTATAAAAGACAAGGCTTAGCTAAAGGCAAAAGATCGGTTAATAAAGCTTCAATAGGGGAAAATCCTGTTCCGCCAGCAATAAAATAATAAGCCTCTGCGGATTTAGGAATACAATGGCCTTTTGGCCCTGTAAATTTTAGGTGGCCTTGTTTTTTTACTTGAGCTAAAAAAATTTCTGCTAAAGGATGTTGTTTTCCTGCTTTTAAATGAAAGCTGATTAATTGAGAAGGTTCAGGATCTAATGCTAAATCTATATTAGGCGATCTGGAAATAGACAGAGGGAAAAGCGTGTTATTCTCTAAAAAGACTTCGATATATTGCCCACTGAGATAAGTCAAAGTGGGCGAATGGCTTTCAGGTAAAAATTTAAGTAAGATAATATCTTCGCTTAAATAATCTAATGCTAAAAGCCTGTAGTGATAAATTATCATGAAAAAAGGAGGTTACCCGCCTCTTTTCATCGATTCAAAAAACTCTTCATTGGTTTTAGAGCCTTTTAAACGCTCAAGTAAAAATTCAATGGCTGCAATTTCATCCATGTTATTCAGAATTTTACGTAGAATCCACATTTTTTGTAATTCTTCTTGAGAGGTGAGCTTTTCTTCACGACGTGTACCCGAGCGATTAATATTAATAGCAGGGTAAATGCGTTTTTCAGCAACGCGTCTGTCTAGATGGAGCTCAAGATTTCCAGTCCCTTTAAATTCTTCATAAATGACTTCATCCATTTTAGAGCCAGTATCAATAAGCGCCGTTGCAATAATCGTTAAACTACCGCCTTCTTCAATATTTCTGGCCGCACCAAAAAAACGTTTGGGTCTTTGTAAGGCAGCAGCATCTACCCCGCCCGTTAAGACTTTACCCGAATGCGGAATGGTGGTGTTATAAGCACGTGCTAAGCGCGTAATAGAATCGAGTAAAATCACCACATCTTGTTTGTGCTCGACTAAGCGTTTTGCTTTTTCAATCACCATTTCGGCTACTTGAACGTGACGAGCAGCAGGTTCATCGAAAGTAGAAGCAATCACTTCGCCTTTAACCGAGCGGGCCATTTCAGTTACTTCTTCAGGACGCTCGTCTATGAGTAAAACCATTAAGCGGCATTCAGGATGATTGGTCGCAATAGAGTGAGCGATATTTTGTAACATCATGGTTTTACCGGCTTTAGGCGGTGAAACAATAAGGCCCCGTTGGCCTTTACCAATAGGTGATACTAAGTCAATCACCCGTGCGGTTAAATCGAAAGTGGAGCCATCTCCTGTACTCATTTGGAGTCTTTCTTCCGCATGTAAGGGCGTTAAGTTTTCGAATAATATTTTATTGCGCGCTTCATCAGGAGAGTCGTAATTAATGGTATCGACTTTGAGTAAAGCAAAGTAACGCTCACCTTCTTTAGGCGGGCGAATTTTGCCTGAAACCGTGTCACCGGTTCTTAATCCAAAACGACGAATTTGGCTAGGCGAAACATAAATGTCATCGGGCCCAGGTAAGTACGAGGCACTACCCGAACGAAGAAAACCATAACCATCTGGTAAGAGTTCTAGTACGCCATCGCCATGAATGTCATCGCCACCTTTGGCATGATGTTTTAAGATTAAAAAAATAAGATCTTGTTTGCGCATTCTGCTAGAAACATTTTCAATATCCATGCTTTGAGCCATGGTGGTGAGTTCTGCAGCCGGTTTAATTTTTAGTTCTGAAAGATTCATAGTTCACTAGTTACTTTTAAATAATTTAATGGTTTAAGTTTGAAGAAATTGAAGACTTTATTATTTGTAGAATAACAGTTTAGATCTTGTTTGAAATCTTTAATTTTTAAAATTTTTAACAAGACCTAGCCCATTATATAACACATAATATTGAAAGCGCCAAGTTTTGCCATTTGAATTAGAGTTGTTCAGCTAGATAGCTGGCCTTTATTTTTATTTAATTAAAAATAATTAAACATAATTAAAAATTACAAATGGCTGTCAATAAAAGCGGTTAGCTGGGATTTAGATAAACCACCTACTTTAGTGGCTTCTAATTCTCCGGCTTTAAAAAGCATAAGGGTAGGAATGCCTCTGACCCCAAGTTTTTGTGGCATGATGGTATTTTCGTCTACATTAAGTTTAACAACTTTTATTTTTCCAGTATAGTCAGCGGCAATTTCATCTAAAATAGGGGCAATGGCGCGACAAGGGTTACACCATTCGGCCCAAAAATCGACGAGTACAGGCAGGGTAGCGTGTATCACCTCTTGTTCAAAATTTTGATCGTTGATATGACTAATAAGTTCTGACATAACGTGTGTGCTCCTCTTATTTCTTAGATGGGACTCATGATAGCATTTTAGGATAAATTAGGGCAGTTTAATCTTATATAATATAAATATAAAATACCCAAATTTTGCATAAGTTAGGCAAGTTAGATAAAATAAATAAAATAAATTAGATAAACTAGATAGGTCAAATAAAATAAATAAAATAAATAAAAGATTTGCCATCCTAGATTTAGGATCGAATAGCTTTTCTATGCTCTTGGGATCAAATTTAGATCAAATAGATAAAGAAAGCCACGAAGCGGTACAACTGCGATCTGGATTGAGCGTACAAGGCGAGCTGAGCTTTGAGGCAATAAACCGAGGGTTAAATTGCTTAACGGCTTTTTCTGCACAATTAAGGCAATTTGATCCCCATCCAGATTATGTTCGGGTGGTGGCCACAGCAGCCTTAAGATTGGCCCATAATCGTGAATTATTCTTGAGTCATGCCAGCAAAAGATTGGGTTATGCCATTGAGCTGATTTCGGGAGAAGCGGAGGCGGCTTTTATTTATCAAGGTTTTAGGGATTATTTACGGCTTACACCAGGCTTAAAAATATTAGGCATTGATATAGGGGGAGGATCAACAGAGTTGGTGGTGGGATTAGAAGCCCTTGCAGAAAGATCCCTTAGCATTTCACTTGGCTGCTTGGATTTACAGATGTATTTTTTAGATAAGTCGAGTTGCAAAGCCAAGCAGTTTAATTTGGCACTTCATCGAGTAGAAACAAAACTGAAGCAAGCTGCTATACAGCGCCAAATACAAGGCTTGGTCGATTTTGGTTGGCAAGCTGTTTTTGCTGGCTCAGGCAGTGCCAAATTGTTGCGCCAAATGAAGCAATTTTTAGGCTTGGGGCACGACACCACGCTCTCTCTTGCCAACATAGAGCAGATACAAGCTTATTTAATCTCACTGAAAGAAGATGAGCCGCTTCAGCAGATGGGCTTAAAAGCCTATCAATTAGCAATTTTGCCTTGTGTGGTGGTTATATTTTTAGCACTCATGAAACAGTTGAGATTAGAAAAATTGACTATATTGCCGGTGTCCCTGCGTCATGGGGTGTTAGCGACGATGCGTTCATCCATTTTGCAGCCTCTAAAGCATAATAGCTAATAATGGCGCTGGCCCCTGCACGTTTAAAAGCCAAAAGCGATTCTAATACCACCAAACGTTCATCTAGCCATTGACGTTCAGCAGCAGCTTTTATCATGGCATATTCACCGCTGACTTGATAAGCCAATACCGGAACAGCAAAAGTCGATTTTACTTTGGCCAAGACATCGAGATAAGGCAAGCCAGGCTTAACCATCACCATATCTGCCCCTTCTTGAATATCGAGGGCCACTTCTCTTAAGGCTTCTTCAATATTAGCGGGGTCCATTTGATAGGTTTTTTTATCGCCTATTAATAAACTTTGGGAATGAACAGCCTGTCTAAAAGGGCCGTAATAGGCCGAGGCATATTTTGCAGAATAGGCTAAAATGCCCGTATGAATAAAACCCTGCTCATCTAGGGCTTTTCGAATCACCCCAATTCGACCATCCATCATATCAGAGGGAGAGACCATATCGACCCCTGCTTTGGCTAGGGTTAAGGCTTGTTTTATCAGGATGAGATTTGTTTCGTCATTTAAGACATAACCGGTTTGGTCTACTATCCCATCGTGACCATGGGTGGTATAAGGATCGAGCGCGACATCAACAATTAGCCCCAAATTAGGCAGTTTTTTTTTGAGCGCCCGAACGAAGGTAGGAACTAAGCCATTTTTTGCATAGGCTTCTTCAGCCAAACACGATTTTTGGTCGGGTAATATAGCCGGGAACAGCATAATAGCTGGAATGCCTAAGGCATAGGCTTTTTCCGCTTCTTTAAGGGCAAAATCAAGCGTATGCCTAAAGATGCCTGGCATGGCAGGAATAGACGTTTGTTGACTATCGCCTGCTTGAATAAACAAAGGGTAAATTAAATCACTTGGGCTGAGCGTATGTTCTTGTATAAGCTTTCGAGAAAAGGCATGTTTACGTAGCCTTCTTAAGCGAGTCTGGGGAAATTGTCCTGTAAAAGCCGTAGATGCCACCACGTATAAGGCCCTCTTTTTAGTTAGAGAGCCTAGTTTAACTTAATTAAGCATGAAAGCCAAGTTTGGATTTTTTTTGCACATCCCAGCGTAGCCCTAGGGTCATCAATAAATCTACTTCGGCTTGATTTTGGATAAGGCTTAAGCTTAATTTTTCTAATGCGGCTTCGTTTTTTAAATAATTTTCAAGCAGTTTAAGCCGCATAGGCCGGCTTAAATAGCCCTGCATCATTTTTTTTAATTGCCTTAAAAGTTGGGCATCGCTTAAATGTGGCTGAAAATCGGCTTGTATTTTTTGACAGACGGCAAAAAGTAGGGCATTTTCTTTTGCCTTTTTAAGCTTTGACTCTAAATGATAATAAATAATTAACCCAGTCGATAAATAAACAGATAACATGATGCCCGCTATTTCGATTAATTCCGTCATAGGCAATAAAGCGATGCTGCTAAAAACAATCATTAGGGCAATCCCCATGCCCATGCCCAAAAGCGCATAAGTATGGATAAGGCGATTTTTTTGTTGCATACAAATTGAAAGTTGGTTAGATGTCATTTATGATTCCTTAGAAGGCAAATCCATTAAAATTCTTTTAATGTCATAACGAGCCTACAATTAAAGAAATAAATGAAAATTTGCGTTTGCGCAATACCCTGTAAAAAAAGTGAGCAAAGTAATATGCCTAAAATTTTTAGTGATGAGCTGTATTTGCGCCTAATTTTCTTTGGCGTGGTGTTCTTAGGCTTGGCTTTTTGGGAAACAAAGGCAAATTGGCGTCAAAATTTATTAAACCGTCAGGTCCGTTGGTTGACCCATCTAGGATTAGGAGGGCTTTCTTTTTTTCTGGTGCGGTTATTTTTTCCGCTTTTAGCTTTAAATACCGCCATGTTAGCCGAAACTCAGGCTATTGGCTTGTTTCAGACCAGTCCGGTGATGGCCCATCTCCCTTTGGGCTTAAAAATCTTATTAAGCTTGTTAGGCATGGATTTTGCTATGTATATGCAACATCGGTGGATGCATCGCTATGCCATTTTTTGGCGGGTGCATCGTGTGCATCATACTGATACAGAGTTAGATCTCAGTACAGGCATAAGATTTCATCCGATAGAATATTTTTTTATGATGGGAGTCAAAATTTTGGCTATTTTGTTTTTAGGCATACCGGTGATGGCTGCTTTTATATTTGAAGTCATGTTATCAAGCTTCAGTTTATTTAATCACAGCAATATTCAGCTTCCCGCTAGGCTAGAAAAATATTTAAGCATAATTTGCGTGACGCCCAAGATGCATCGTATACATCATTCAGATATTCCTTTTGAGCAAAACCATAATTTTGGCTTTTGTTTTTCTGTCTGGGACAAAATCAGTCAGCGTTATTTAGCTGAAGCACATCAAGGCCAAGCGCATTTAGTCTTTGGACTGGAAATTTATAGAGCCCCTGCTTTTCAAACCCTTCAGCGTTTATTGGCTTTGCCTTTTTTAAGACATAAAGCCCTTAAGCCCCATCGGAATAAAACAGTGAGTTTTTTATGAAAAGTAAAACCAAACACAAATCCTTAATTATTATAGGCGGGGGATCTGGGGGATTGGCTTTAGCAGGCCGAATGGCACGCTTGGGGTTACAAGTGGGCATCATTGATCATTATGCGCAATTAGGGGGGGATTGTTTACATTTAGGGTGTGTCCCCAGTAAGACCTTATTGGCGATTGCAAAGCAGGGCATAGAGGGTGATTGGGAACAGATAAAACAGCATATAAACCAGGTAAGAGAGCGCATTCAACCCAGATATAGCCAACAATATGTAGAGCAATTAGGTTGTGAGGTAGTAATTGGCAGCCCTAAGTTTATTGACCCTAATCAGGTGGCTATTTTTTCGAGGGATAATCTGTCTCACGTTATTTGGCAAGCCCCTAAAATCGTGATTGCCACAGGAACAAGGCCAATGATCTTGCCCGTGCCTGGCCTAGACAAAACAGAGACTTATACCAATGAGACGATTTACAATTTAGAAAGCTTGCCAAAATCAATGGTGATTATTGGCGCAGGGGTCACAGGTATTGAATTTGCTCAAGCCTTTCAACGTTTAGGGGTAAAAGTCACGGTTTTAGTGCATTCAGAGCGTATTTTAAGAACGCTAGACAAACAAGCCAGTGAACTTTTGTCGGCTGTTTTAAAAAAGGAAGGCATCGAAATTTATACACGGGCCAAAATCAAGCAGGCCACTAAAGTTAATGCACATAAAATAAATTTAGTGATTGAACATCAAGACACCCTGATGACATTAGAAACCGAGGTGGTTTTTTTGGCAACAGGGCGTTTACCCAATATTGAAAATTTGGATTTGGATCAAGCTGGGGTGCCTTATCATGCACAAGGCATTATAGTCGATGGCTATTTTAGAACAAAGGCAAAACATATTTATGCCATTGGAGATGTCATTGCCTGGCCACATCGTTATGCCCATATGGCAGAATATAGCGCAAAAATTGTCTCTCGACATTTGTATTTAAAAAATTTCGCGCCTAAAGCCAACTTAAACTGGGTCCCAGGGGTGATTTTTACTCAGCCAGAAATAGGATCCTTAGGCTTAACAGAACAAGAAGCCCAAGAAAAAAAAATAGCTTACGATATCTTATATTGGGAGTTTAAAGCATTAGATAGGGCCATTATTGATAGCCGGCCTCAGGGTTTTATTAAACTGCTTTTGGTTAAGCAAAAAGTGGTGGGGGCCACGGTTGTCTGTGAGCGGGCAGGGGAAATATTGGCAGAGCTTGGGCTGCTGATGCAAAAAAATCTTCCTATTCAGGCTATTTTAGAGACCATACACGCTTATCCTACTTGGGGTGAAAGCTTACAACGTGCCATCCAAGCTTATTTAGATAAGCAACAAGATAAACAAGTTATGCCATATTTTATACCATGGAAAATTATCAGTTGGTTTTGTAAAAGATAAATAAAAGCCGCTCTAGCACTCTAATCAAAAGAGTGCTAATATAGTTTTGTAAATAGCTTTGCCTAGAATAGAATCAAATAAAATCAAATCATGATAAAAATAAATATAATTATAAATCAGATAGTTAGGAGTTTTTATGCCTAATCTTCCTCTTGTGAGTCGCCAGCCTAAACTTAAAAAAGCATTAGTCAGTTATGCTTTGCCCCCTTTGTCTGAAAGCAGTTTAGATGCCTATTTTCAAAAAATTTATGGTATTCCTGTTTTATCCCAAGAAGAAGAATTAGCCTTAGCCCATCGCTATCAAACCACAGAAGATTTATCTGCAGCACATCAATTAGTTCTTTCTCATTTACGCTATGTGGCTAAAATAGCCAAGCAATATCTAGGCTATGGCTTAGCGCTATCTGATTTAATTCAAGAAGGTAACATTGGCCTAATGAAGGCAGTCAAACGTTTTGATCCAGATAAAGGCGTACGGCTAGTCACTTTTGCGGTACATTGGGTAAAATCCGAAATGCAAGAGTATATTATTCGTAATTGGCGCATTGTTAAGGTAGCAACCACTAAAGCACAGCGTAAATTATTTTTTAATTTAAGAAAAAATAAGCCTAGCTTGAATTGGTTATCAGAAGCCGAATCAACCCAAATAGCCGAAAATTTAGGGGTGACGCTACGCGATGTCAAAGAAATGGAAATGCGCTTATATGCCCATGATGCCCATTTTGATGCCCCAACTCAAACAGAAGGCCAAGAGCATGGGCCGGTATGGGCACCGCAAGATTATTTAGTGGCCGATCGCTCCAGCGTCGATAGCGATCCTTTGGAGCAGCTTGAAGAAAAAACACGAGAACATCAGGCTTCCAGAGGTGTTTTGCAGGCATTATCTGTTTTAGATGCGCGATCTAGAGATATTATTGAACAACGTTGGTTGGCCGCTTCAGAACAGGGTGCAACTTTTAAAACCTTGGCAGAAAAATATCAGATTTCTATTGAGCGTATTAGGCAGCTTGAGCAAGCTGCCCTAAAAAAACTCAAAGGGCTCATGAAGCAGATTTGATAATGGCTAAAGCCTTCAGTAAGTTTAAGGCTTCATTTAGCTGATAATCGTTATTATGCTCACTACTATTCTCTTTTATATTCTCTTTTATATTATCTTTTATATTATCTTTAAGATTATTTTTATTATCCCCCTCTTCAGATGAAAGGAGATCAACGGGGGCGCTTTCTTCTGCCAATTGTTTCTTGGCATCAAGATGGCCTTTAAGATCTTTTTCTTTTAAGCCCATGAGCTGAGAGAAATCATCTTCTTTTTTGCCAGGCATTTTTAAATCTTCTACGATAATATCAGGAGAAATACCTTTGGCTTGAATAGAGCGGCCATTGGGCGTGTAATAAAGTGCCGTGGTTAATTTTAAGCCATAATTATCTTTTAGGGGTAAGACGGTTTGTACCGAGCCTTTACCAAAAGATTGGGTGCCCATGATAACTGCACGGCTATGATCTTGTAAGGCACCGGCCACAATTTCAGAAGCAGAGGCTGAACCGCCATTTATAAGCACGACAATGGGGGCGCCATTTAACATGTCTCCATCATGGGCACGTTCTTTGAGTTCAGACTTCGCTAAGCGGCCTTGTGTATAAACAATTAGGCCATCATATTTTAATTTTTTTCTATCTAAAAAGGCATCTGCGACTTTGATGGAAGCTTCTAATATACCACCGGGATTATTTCGTAGGTCTAAAATAAGGCCTTTGAGCACATTGTCTTTGGCTTCTTGACGGAGTTTTTTGACCCCTTCAATTAATTCTTCTCCTGTGGCACTTTGGAACTGTGATAGTCTGACGTAGCCATAAGTCGTGTCAAGCATTTTTGTTTTAATGCTTTTAACTCGAATAATATCGCGGGCAACACTGATTTTAAGCGGTTTGGTCTCGTGCTTTCTTAAAATGGTTAAGAGTATTTTGCTGCCTGGTGCCCCGCGCATGAATTCAACGGCTTTTTTTAAAGATAGGCCTTTAACAGGGGTATCATCTAAGCGAATGATCATGTCTCCCGCTAAGATACCGGCTTTTTTAGCAGGGGTATCATCGATGGGGCTAATCACGCGAATAAAGCCATCTTCCAGGGTAACTTCAATGCCCAGGCCCCCAAATTTACCACTGGTGCTAATTTTAAGATCTTGAAAATCTTCTGGATCGAGAAAAGAAGAGTGAGGATCAAGGCCAGATAACATGCCATGAATGGCACTTTCAAATAGCTGCTTATCTTCAATAGGGCTCACATAGTAATTTCGAATGCTTTCAATGACAGCAGAAAAACGCTGTAAATCTTCAAGAGGCAAAGTTTCTTTTTTGCTTTTTTCACTGGCATAGCAAGGCGCACTGAATAAAATAAAGCCTAAAATTAAGCTAGGTAATGATTGTTTCATAAATTATCCTTGTAAAAACCACCGATGGGCATCCACCGGTTTTCCGTCCTTTCTGATCTCAAAGTATAAACCGGGATCTTTCCTTCCGCCGCTTATTCCTACACGAGAAATCATTTCTCCTGCGCCCACCCAATCCCCTGCAGATTTATATAGTAGTTGATTGTTGCCATATAAGCTCATATAGCCTGCGCCATGATCGACAATTAATAATAATCCTAAGCCTTTGAGCCATTGAGCAAACACCACGCGTCCAGGAAAAACAGAAAAGACTTCTGTGCCTTCTTTGGCACATAAAAACAAATTTTTTCCTGGCGTAAAATTTAAGTTAGGTTTTTTAAGCGGAGAATGAAGCTTACCTAACATTTTAGGAAATTGGCTGTCTTTGGGAGAGGAAAATTTTCCTACAGACTGAATCCGTTTTTGTAATTTTTTAAACAGCGTTTCTAATTCTTTTTCTTGTTGCTTTAACGATCCCAGTTGATGTTTGTTTTTATGCATTTCAAGCTGTAATTTTTCTAGGGCGCGTGCACGCTCGGAATATTCAGATTTGAGCAAGTTGGCTTTTTCATCGTGATTGAGCTTTAAGCGCTCAAGCAAAGTCGATTCTTTGCTTAATAATTTTTCTTGGGCAAACAAAAATTGAAGCTTGTTTACCAGGTTATGAATGTAATCGGCTCTTGCCGCATCAAAATAATCGTAGTACTTTGTTAAACGAGCATGTTCACTTCTAGGGGGCTGGTTAAAAATCAATTTCCACCGTTCGGTTTTGTAGGTTTTAAATTTATTCAATAACTGTTCTTTTAAGTGGGCTTGTTGGCTACTATGACGCGTTTTCAGTGAGTCGATATTTTGAGACAGTAAAATAATATGGTGATTTTTGTCTTGAAGTTTTTGTTTTAACTGTTTCAGCTGCGTGGCATTTTTATCTATGTCTGTTTCGATTTTTGAGACCGTTTGAATATGCTTTGAAGCATGAGCTTGCTGAGAAGACAGTTTATTTTGCAACTGATGAATAGACGTTTTGACTTTTTTGATAGAGTCATTTATTTTTTGGGGGTCTTCTGCTTCAGCGGGTTTTGCATAGGCTTTTACCGTAAAAAAAAGCAAGCACAAAAAAAAGACAAAAGCTTGGTTCATCGTTTTTTTCATGAGCTTTCCTGTGCTTCTATCCAGTGAATTAAATTTTTGCCGGTCATTTCAGTCGGAATAGGCAGATTCAAGAGCGTTAACAGCGTAGGGGCAATATCAGCCAGCGTCCCGATTTGTTCAAGATGACCGAGCTCAGCTGCACGCGAGCCAATATATAAACAGGGCACCAAAGATAAAGTATGTGCGGTATGGGGTTGGTGGGTGATAGCATCTTGCATACATTCTGCATTACCATGATCGGCCGTTATCAAGGCACAGCCCGCTACTTTTTTTAAGGCAGAAACAATTTTGCCTAAACACGCATCTAATACTTCGATGGCTTGAATAGTTGCCGCTAAATTACCCGTATGGCCCACCATGTCGGCATTGGCAAAATTGCAAATAATCACATCATAAGTTTGGGCCAGGATGTGTGTAACAACCTGTTCGGTTACGATATGGGCGTTCATTTCTGGCTGCAGATCGTAAGTGGCTACTTTGGGGGAGGGGATCATGATACGGGTTTCGCCTTCATAGGGTTTTTCTACCCCGCCATTAAAAAAGAAGGTCACATGCGCATATTTTTCAGTTTCGGCTATTCGAAGTTGGGTCATATGATTATCTTGTAAAATTTGACCCAGTAAAGCCGTATGCGTTTTAGGGGGATAAATCGTTTGCGTCTGGCTATTTTTTTGGTATTCTGTTAGGGTGACAAAATCAATTTGATTTGGGCTAAGTGTGCGCTTAAAAGCCTTAAAGTCAGGATCGGTAAAAACAGTGGTTAAGGCCCTGGCCCTATCGGCTCTAAAATTTAAATATAAAACCGTATCATTAGGCTGAATACAAAGCGGTTGATCCGTGTTTGTTTTGACAATACAAGAAGGCGTGACAAATTCATCGCTTTCATTTCTGTCATAGGCTGCTAATAAAGCCGCTTTTGCACTGGGGTAAGTATATTCTGCTTGGCCATCTTGAATGGCACGATAGGCTTTTTCTACTCGTTCCCATCGACTGTCTCTGTCCATGGCAAAATAACGGCCACTAATGCTTGCAATTTGCCCAGATCCTAAGGCCTGAAAAAGCGCCTCCGCTTTTTCTATAGACGCAAGCGCGCTTTTAGGCGGGGTATCTCGGCCATCTAAGAAAGCATGCAAATAAATAGAGGTTATATTGGCTTGATGGGCCAGTTTTATGGCCGCGAATAAGTGATCTTCATGAGAATGCACCCCACCTGGAGAGAGCAAACCAAAAATATGTAAAGCATGTTTATTTTGAGCAAGTAAACTAAAAGTATTTTTAACAACAGCTTCTTGGGCAAAAGCCCCAGAAGCCATATCGTTAGTAATACGCGTGAGTTCTTGGGCAATGATTCGCCCCGACCCTAAGGTTAAGTGCCCCACTTCTGAATTGCCCATTTGCCCATCTGGTAACCCCACTCTTTGTCCAGAGGCATCTAATAAAGTATGAGGACAAGTGTGCCAAAGCTTTGTCCAGTTAGGTTTGTTGGCTTGATTGATTGCGTCAAAAGCATTATGGCCTTCAGGAGATTCAGCTCCCCAGCCATCTAATATAAACAGGCAAACGGGTTTTGGGCGTGTATTGGGCGGGGTATTTTTAATCTTTATCATAGTGGCTGAATTACTCTTATTCTTGATCTTGTTCTTATTTTTATTTTTAAATTAGGATTTATTTAAACTTAAGGCATATTTTACCTAGGAAATAGTGTTAAGGCGATGGTCTGTGTATAATTCTCATTATAAAATAGAATAAAAATCAAAGAGGTTAAGCAGTGATGAATGACATAATCGCGTTTCTTACGCAGCATTGGATGCTAACGGCAGGGTTTGCTAGCTTAGTGGTGGCTTTATTGATTAATGAAATGCGGCATTTTAGTGCGTGCCAGGCTTATACGCCTCAAGAAGTGGTGAATCAAATGAATCATCACAAAGCCAAGTTAATCGACTGTCGAGAGCCGGCCGCTTTTCAGGCAGGACATATATTAGGCGCTGTAAATATACCCAAGTTAAAATTTCAAGACAGTCAGGGTATGCTAAGCGTAACTCAGTTTCAGCATAAGGCCGTGATTGTTATTTGCCATCAGGGTACCGATAGCCCAAAGATAGCAACAAAATTGCATAAAGCTGGATTCAAGGAAGTCGCCATACTAGAAGGCGGTCTTCAGGCCTGGAAAAAAGAAGGCTTACCAATAGAGCGAAGTTAGTCTAGGATATATAAGATAGAATAAAATAAAATTAAATAAAATAAAGGAAATGATGATGAGCGATGCAGATAAAGCCCCAGAAATGAATTTTGTGATTCAACGTATTTATGTCAAAGATGCGTCTTTTGAAGCGCCACATGCCCCTCAAATTTTCAAAGAAGAATGGAAGCCTGAAGTCAATGTCGACTTGCAAACTAAAACCAATGTCTTAGAAGAAAACATTCATGAAGTCGTGTTACACCTGACTGTCACCGTCAAAATGGGCGAGAAAACGGCTTTCTTGGTCGAAACCCAACAAGCAGGTATTTTTACCATTAAAGGCTTTCCAAAAGAGCAAACCAATCAAGCTTTAGGGGCCATGTGTCCTACTATTTTATATCCTTATGCACGTGAGACCATTTCAGATTTGGTCACCCGAGGCGGCTTTCCGCAATTATTGTTAGCGCCCGTTAATTTTGATGCATTATACCTCCAGCATCAAAGTCAAGAAAAAGAGAAACAAAACGCCAAGTGAAGTCACCAAAATCTAGCCCTATAGCGATACTCGGCGCAGGCTCTTGGGGCACTGCGCTGGCTATTCACTTAGCTAAAAATCATAATTCGGTGGTCTTATGGGATGTAGATGCCTCAAATATTGCCGCCATGCGCGAGCAGGGGGTAAATCAACGCTATCTCCCAGATATTATTTTACCGAAGAATATTCAGTTTGAATCTGATTTAAGAAAACTCAACTCTATTCAAGATATTTTAATCGTTGTGCCCAGCCATGCTTTGTTAAGCTTGTTAACCAAAATATCTGAACTTTGGGATAAAAATAGCCTCAGAATTTTGTTGGCCACCAAAGGCTTTATGCCAGATACAGCCGAATTTTTAAGTGAGTCGGTAAACAAAGTGTTGGGTAGCATGCTGCCCATGGGGGTGATTTCTGGACCCAGTTTTGCCAAAGAGGTGGCAAGCGGCTTGCCTACGGCAGTGACCATTGCCTCAAAAAACTCCTTATTTTTAGAGGATATGCAGGCACGATTTCATGGTTTATCTTTTCGCGCGTATACCTCTTCTGATTTAATTGGTGTTCAGTTTGGCGGTGCCGTCAAAAATGTGTTGGCTTTAGCGGTGGGCATGTCTGATGGCATGGGATATGGCGCCAATGCTCGAGCGGCGCTGATTGCACGAGGCTTGGCAGAAATGATGCGTTTGGGTGCAAAGTTAGGCGCTAAACCAGAAACCTTAATGGGACTCTCAGGTTTGGGGGATTTGGTGTTAACGTGTACAGACGATCAATCTAGAAATCGTCGTATGGGTTTAAAATTAGGCCAAGGTCAAGATATTGCGAGCATTGAGCAAGAAATTGGTCAGATCATTGAGGGCAAACAAAATGCCAATTTAGTGTGTTTGTTGGCGAAAAAGCATCAAGTAGACATGCCTATTTGTCAGATTATTCAGAATGTCTTGGTTGGACAACTTACGGCAAAGGAGGCGGTAAATGCATTATTGCTTAGGCCCAGTAAAACAGAAGAAGCTTAAGCTGATTTATACCAAATTTTTACTCTGTGGTAGTTTAGTCTTCATGCTTGCCGACTCAGGCTTAGCTAAAACAAATATTTATAAACAAGTGACGCCAGAGGGGCAAGTCGAGTATTCCGATCAGCCTGCTCAAAATAGCACAGAGATCTTGTTGCCTCAAATACAAATTAATCCCGCTATTTTGCCTAAAACGGCTTCCCCCTCTAGCACACCAGAATCAGTAGACTCAGTAGAATCAACAGGGCGCGCCAGCGAAGCACAAAAATCAAGCAAAATCCAAGTGAGCATTAGCATTAGCTCTCCTATTGAGCAGCAATTTTTTATTTCAGCCATAACAGAAGTGCCGGTTGCCTTAGTGGTCCAACCAGCACTTAGCCCTACGCAAAAAATTAAAATACTCTTAGATAATCAACCCTATGGCGAACCGAGTCATGCCTTGAATCTGACTTTAAAAAATGTAGAAAGAGGCTCGCATGAACTTAAGGCGATTATCATAGAAGACAATAATCAAATTATTGCCAGCTCAGCGCCAGTGACTTTTTATCAGCAGCGTCAGCAAATAAAAAAGCCTTAATTTAATATAAGTTAAGTTAATTTGTGGTATTTTGCATGGTGATTTTACCTGTGGTCGAATTATAGTAAATCACCTCGTTAGTTTTTCTAACTTGAAACTGGCATTCATGATCAGACAAAGCTTTGGCACAAATATCCCCATTTTGACATTCGCCTTTGTTATCTGCTGCAATCACGTTGTAATTTTTTTCACTCATTAATTTATGAAATATTTGACCGCAGGCATCGTGGCCTATAGCGCCTTTGTTGCTGATTTCAGATAATTTTGTTTTGCCATCTGCAGAAATGCCGGTAGGCCAACCCAGATCATTAAAAGCCGTATCGCCTATTCCTTTGCCACTTAAATCTAAAAATTCTTTATTATCAGCCAAAATTTCCCATTTAGCATGTGCTGCATTTAAGGCAGAGCTGAGTGCTTTTCCAGTTTGTTGTGATAGAGCATATCGAGGATTATTTTTGGCGACCCATTTAGGGTAAGCAATGGCACAAATGGCAACCAGGGCAATGCCCACAACAAACCATTCAGTCCAAGATAAGTGTTTAGTAGGTGTGCTCATAAGTTATTCCTGTCAAAAATAAATAAATAATATAAATAATATAAATAATATAAATTAGTTTAATTAAGTATAAATAAGTATAGACAGAAATCCGTCACTTGTAGCCACCTATCAAATTATCAAATTATCAAATTATCACTTTATTTTCTTGTGTACTGTAAAAATTTCCTGTTTATACCGTCAATTTATTGACGATACAGACAATAAGCAAGATCAATTTAACTAATTGTTTATGGGTAAAGGTATGCAGTTAATTCCTTTTTTTCGTTTTTTTTCTTTAATTTCAGGCTTATTGTTATTTACCTTAAGTTGGTGGCCTGCTACCACAGCAGCTTTAACCTTTGATATTCAAGCAGACAAGGATGTGGTAGGGGAAATTCAATATACTCAAGCTTTAGCAGGGGAAGATTTGGGCGACATTGGTCGGCGCTTTGGTATTGGCACCTATGAAATGATAGAGGCCAATCCAGAGGTGGGCTTTTATACCCCTCAAAAGGCGCAGCAAATTATTATCCCAACACGTATTATTCTTCCTCCTGGTCCTAGAAAAGGCCTGGTGATTAACTTAGCGGAAATGAGAATTTATTATTTTCACCCCAACATGACTCAAGTGAGCACCTATCCTATAGGCATTGGTCAAGATGGCTGGTCTACCCCTATAGGCACAAATAGAATTATCCGTAAACGTAAAGACCCTATTTGGGTACCGCCAGATTCTATTAGAGAAAATTATGAGCGAGATGGTAAAGAATTGCCGGCACAAATACCAGCAGGCCCCCAAAATCCATTAGGGCCCTATGCTATGACAACGGGTTTTGAAAATATTGTCATCCATGGCACCCCTTGGCCTAAAGGGGTTGGGGTGCGCAGCAGTCATGGCTGTATACGCATGAAAAATTCGGATATTACAGAGCTGTATGACTTTGTCTCTTTGAATACCCCTGTAAGAATTATTCATCAGGCCCTTAAAGTGGGAAAAATTGGCCAGGATTTATATATAGAAGCCCATGTGCCTGTAGATGAAAATATTTACCCAGAAACGTTTAGCATTCAAGAACAATTACAAGAAGTGATGAATCGTTATAATCAGGATAAAGTCAGGGTAAAATGGAATGTGGTTGAGGCCGTTCGGGCTAAAAATTTAGGCTATCCAGAGCCTTTTGGGCAAATAGAGTGATGAAATTCAGGTTATAATAGCCTACCCAATAAGAATACTGGTAAGCCATATATGTTTAATATCGTCCTTTATGAACCTGAAATCCCCCCTAACACCGGTAATATTATTAGGCTGTGCGCCAATACAGGGGCTAAGCTGCATTTAATTAAGCCACTTGGCTTTGAGCTGGATCACACCAAATTAAAACGGGCAGGTTTGGATTATCATGAATGGGCAGTTGTGCAAATACATGAAAATATAGAGGCTTGTTTTGCTTTATTTCAATCGCCTTTAAAAATTTATGCTTTTAGCTCTAAAGGCAATATACTGTATACAAAACCAGAATACCAAGTTAATGATGTGTTTTTATTTGGACCTGAAACCAGAGGTTTGCCTCAGGCGGTGCTCAGCAAAGAGCAGATTGAGGCCAAGGTTTTTTTGCCTCAAGTTACCCAAGGCAGAAGTTTAAATTTAAGCAACACAGTCGCCATTGCTTTATATGAAGCCTTAAGACAGCACGCATTTCGTTTTTAAAGGCATCTTTATGAAAAATAAAACAAACACCATGCCGTTGGCTGCTAGGTTACGAGCGGATCAATTTTCCCATTTTGTGGGCCAAAAACATTTTTTACATGAAACTTCCCCCCTTTTTCAAGCGATTAAAAAAAATCAATTGCGATCCATGATATTTTGGGGGCCGCCAGGAACAGGCAAAACAACATTAGCTAGGTTAATAGCCGCAACAGTGGATTATCATTTTATACCCTTGTCAGCCGTAGACACAGGGATCAGAGACGTTAAACAAGCGGTGATTCAAGCAGAAAAATTGCTTAAAATTGACCATAAAAAAACGCTCTTATTTTTAGATGAAGTGCATCGTTTTAATAAAGCTCAGCAAGATGCTTTTTTGCCTGCCATAGAAGAAGGTATCATTGTTTTTGTAGGCGCGACTACTGAAAATCCTTCTTTTTCTCTGAATAATGCGCTCTTATCACGAGCAACGCTTTATTTATTTAAATCTTTAGAGTTTGAAGACTTGTCTATTTTATTAGATAGAGGCTGGAATGTATTGTTATCAGAGCAGCAGGTGAGCATTGACTTTCATTCGGACTATAAAGAAAAGCTGATTCATTGGGCAGATGGTGATGCAAGAAGATTGTTGGGGGCAGTTGAGGCTCTGTTTCTGCTTTGTGAACAAAAAAATCAAGTGTCTGATTTAGACTTATCAAAAATAATAACAGGCGCGTTTTTACGCTTTGATAAAGCGGGCGATGAATTTTATGATCACATTTCTGCTTTACACAAAGCAGTGAGGGGATCTCATCCTGATGGGGCGTTATATTGGTTGGCCCGAATGTTAACATCAGGCGCAGATCCGCTATATTTGGCGAGAAGAATCTTAAGAATGGCGAGTGAAGATATTGGCAATGCCGATCCTAGAGCGTTGGATATTGCAACGCATGCCTATGCCGCCTATCAAAAAATGGGTAGTCCAGAGGGAGATTTGGCCTTGGCGCAAGCAGTGGTTTATTTGGCTGTGGCCCCTAAAAGTAATGCGGTATATACAGCTTGGCAACAGGCCATGTCAGATGCACACGCATTTGGATCCTTGCCCGTGCCATTACCTATTCGAAATACCCCAAAAGGCTATCGATATGCACATGATGAACCAGGTAATCTTTCACTGGGACAAAGCTATTTTCCTGAAAAAATGGGAGAGAAAATTTATTATCAACCCAGTCAAAATGGGTTAGAAATTAAAATAGGCGAAAAATTAAATTTTCTTAGAAATAAAACTAAAAAAGAGTAGTTTTCAGATTTTTAACCATGTTAGCGCAATTTAGAAATGTCCGCTGGTTATATTTGTATTGATTAAAAGATCAGGTATAAAACCTCCAGTTATAATTTAAGCTATTGAATAAAACACTTGCCTAAGATCCTCTTCTAAAACTTGGGTTTTTTGGGTTCGGGCTCGGCACCTGGATTAGCTAATTTTCCAAGCGTCTCAGTTAAGGTTTGTTTTAATGTGATTAAATCTTTGTCATTAGGTCGGAGCTCGATCTTATCCTGAATATTAAGCAAGAAGGTCTTCATGCCCTCAGTCATCTTGTTTTGTGTGTCTGGATCAGATTTGTCATATAAGGTTGTTAATTTATTCGTGGCCTCCAGATAGGATGTTAGATCTTGATTAGATTTCGGACGAAAAACAGCCGCTAGGAAAGAAAGGTTTTTATTATCTATTAGATTTTGAGTTATGTCCTGATCAAATTCAGGGCTATTTTTATAAGAAGTAAAAAATTTAGTCTTTACTAATAGAAGTTTGTAGAATCCTTTTTCTCCCCAATTTTTAATATTTTCTGGATTCGTTTCTGTTAAAATTTCACGAAACAGATTGAGTCCCTGCGGGTAAGAGAGCAATGTGTCAAACACAAATCCTGCGTCTATCTCGCCGGATGTCCCATTAGAACACATGTTTCGTAGCATGTTGCTTGCAAGGGCTTCTTTTTTGGAATCATCTGCTTGTGTTTTAAATATTTCTTGTATTTTTTTAGACTCCCCCTTCGTTACAGCATTTTGTAACTGGGTATCAGTTGTATCTTGGTATGTTTGAAAAACAGAAGAACCAGAGTCTCCCTGTGTGAAATATTGCTTAAGTATCTGGTCATACTGCTTTTTATTTTTTTCTTTTAAGTCAGCCATGACCGTAGAAAAGTTTTTTTCAAAAAAACCTTCATAAGAACCGGCTTTCTTTTTATTAGACTCACAAACTTTCAAAATTTTTACGGCCATGTCGGGATAGGTTTCAACCAGAGCTAACCAGCTCATATTGGAATATTTTAAGCATTTTTCTAAAATCGTTAAATTTAGATTTCTTGGTTCAATTATGCCCAGTACAGATTTAAATAAATTTTGTCGACGGTCAGCAGGGTCGTTAGGGCAAGTATTTAAAAAATCCAGAAGGGCTTCTTTTTTGGTAAGGAAAGGGGTTTGGGAATCTTCTAGCTCAGATTCATTGAGGATTGCATTTATGTTTTTAAGCGTGCAGGATTTTTCAAACAAGTTAAAAGATTCGTCAGCGGGAAATATAGACATTATTTCGTTTATTTGAAAAAGAGGGGGTTGAACTTGGGGTGAAGGCGTGTTTTTATTTAGATCATTAAAGCAGTTTAAAAATTGGATTTCTGTAAAGCTGCCTAATAGCTTTCGCATGTTTTCTATTCCCATCAGAGGCACTAGTATTTTTAAGCTTTTTTTGTCTTCTGTCGCATATTTAAGTTTCATGAAAAAGTTTTCTATAAAATTAGATTCGTTTTTCATAAAAATATTAAAAAAATCGTCTTGATTTATTTTGCTGGTCAAAATTTTTCTAAATTCTTCGGGGAGAGAGAAAAATCTTTTCGAAAATTCAAAGTCATGCATCTTTTCTGAAAAGCGACTAGATAACAGCGCTTTGAACTCACGATTGCTTTTAAAAGGCTCTTTTTCTAGAAAGATTAACAGAGGGTCCTGATTCTGATTATGCATAAAATTATCTAATGAAAGATCTATTAGATTAATAGGGAGAGGGGTTTGTTTGCAAAGTAGACTGAAATAATGGCTTTTAGCCTCTGGGCTGGCATAGGTTGAAATAAGATTAAAATAATAAGGTGAAAAGTAAATTTTGTTAAGTTGAGTGTTCTTGAGATCTACAGGAGAGGTGTTTAAAACTGCCCATGTAGCTTTAAAATTAGATAACATTGGGTTAAGCGGATTGTCAAGTTCTATTTCTTTATTCTCACAAATGGCAATATGTGCTTTTTTTAAATCTTCGATGTGTTTTTTTAATGCGGTGGTGTGTCGTTCTTCTGTGAGCGGTCGATAGGGTAAAATATATTGTTCCATAAAAGAAAAATTTTCTTCAGGTAGGTTTAATAGCCATACTAAGCTTTCGTCAGATTGAGCCAGTAATTGAGCCATATCACCATTAAAAAATCTTAGCTGAGTTAAAAAATTGGCGTAATTGGGATGCAAGTTTTCTTTGTTAGGGATGTTTCCAGCTAAAATCGTTCCTTGTGTATTGGTGACCCAAAAATGCACATCTTCTGTTTCTTTTGGCATGTCTTGGATGATAGATTGCAGTTCTGGGTAAGTGATGACAATAGCACGAAGATCAAATCCACCTTGTTCGTTTTTAATTTGCATCATTAAGATGGCATGAATGGGTTTTTGATTGGGGTTTAAAAAAGTTTCTTGTTTTGAAAGGGTTTCATAAAAGTTATTGCTCGCTAAAATTTCTGAGTTGAAGCGAGGGTAGGATTTAGGATCTGTATTTTGGCAGAGCTGCATAAGTGATTGCTTATGCTGGACTTCATAATCATAGGTAACGATTTTTCCTACTGAAGTGGGCGAATCTTGCATGAGCTGTTTAAGCCAGGGATCAAAATACTTAAAAGAATGATTTTTTTGTTTTACTTCTAGTTCTTTTTCTTGTTCTTGCTCTTTTTGTTGTTGTTTTTCTTTTTGATTCTCAGAAACCTGATTGTTTTCTTGCCTTGAATATAAATACTGACTTTCACAACAATTAAGCGCATTACGCGTGATTTTTAAAAATTCAGAATTTACATCGATGACTTCTTGTTCTAAAATGGGGATCTGGTTTTTTTCTAATAAGCTGAGCCATTCTTTTTTTATCTGCGCGCTTATTGTGCCCAGTAATTTTTCAGTATCCGTCATAACTTCAAGGGTTGAATAAGACGCCATTCTATCTTCAGCAAGTTCATTTGTAAAATAAGCGGAAAATATTTCTTCTAGTCTTCTTTTTTCTTTATGATCTTTGCCTGAAGCAAGGGCAATTCTTTTTTTGATATTTTCTCGTATGGTGTTTTTCATTTGTTGTATAGCAGAGGTAAGGTTATCTTTCATTAGGCGGGCAGATTCATTTTTTCTTGCGTGCGCTAAAGCAGCTTCAATGGTTTTGATTTCATGAGTTTGATTATCAAAAATAGGAGCATCTATACAAAGCACAACACGTTGTGCGCCTTTAAAGTTACGCATCCTCATGATACCTTGTAACAAATCTTTTTGCAAAGTCGATTCGTCCATTGTGACTAAGGCAACCGCATCAGGGCTTTGTCTTATATCACTTCCAATGGTATGTTTTTGATCATAATAAGTAAAACACTGATTAGGTTTAACCCCTAGAATGCCTTCGATTTCTTTAGGATCGCTGCCTTGAATTCTAATGGCTTTAGACTCCAAGTTATCTATATTTAAAGCATTTAATTCATCCATTCCAGAATGAGGGTTTTTATCAAAAAATAAAATATATTTCAAGTTCTTTTTATTTTCATTTTTAGCATTTTTCGCATTAAAATGCGATCTTAATTCAGCCGCTACAGCATTATTATCCATGCCTTTGAAAGTGGCGCCAACATCAATAATAGCGCGCATTTCATCTGTTAGTGCATAAAATAAATTTTTCTTATCTTTAAAGTCAATGCCTTTAAGCTCTGTTTTTTTATCAATTAAACGCGCAATGGTTAAGCCATCTGTTCCTAAACTGGAGAGGGGATTATATTCAATGCTATGGTGTAGCGTTTTGTTATTCCAGGGCGTTCCAGTCACCCCTTGGGTGCTTCGATAGAGCGAAACATGATTGTGTGCATCATGGGTTAATACTTTTTTATCGACTTTTATAGTAGGGAGTATGATTTCTGTTAAGGCTAAATACATTAAGTCATGATTGCCAGCTTCGTGTAGATTTTGAATTTGTTGATGAAGCGCTAACATCTGTTCTGGGTTATTCACGTCAATATTTGAGAGTGTGGTGCTAAGAGGAGGAAATAAGGCACTTAAGGCAAGATTGAATTTTTTTCCTACTTCGGTTTGATCTAGGCTTAGCATGTCAGGATCTCGTGAATCTATGAGTTCTCTTCTCGCGGAGTCAACATAGTGCTCAATAATATAGCTAAATAAAGAAAGATTATGCTTAAAGCCTTGTGTTTCTAATTGTTGTATCGTGTAATTTAGAGTCATTAAAGGGTTCGAAAAGGTACAGTTTTCTCGGGGGTTCATATTCCCCGAATAGGGTATAGAAATAGCCCGTTCTAATGCGGTTTTTGTTTGATCTAATGAAGGTCCATAATGCTCAAATAAATGATAGCGCATGGTTTGAGGCATGAGCGCACTGATTTGGGCTTTGGTCATAAAAATGAGATCTTTTTCTTTTTTAGATAATTTATTTATATATTCAGGAATAATTTCTCCTTCGCCTCTTAAATAAGCCGCTAAGGCTGATTTATCTTTTTCTGTGGGTTTTTCAATATTATTGAGAGGGCTATTAGGATCTTGTACTAACTTGTCCGAAAGGCTAATCCATAAATCAGGCTGTGTATTTATATCTAAGGGGCGAGGGAATTGAGTGTGAATATAACGATAAAGTTCAAGAACATAGCTAACTTGATGTGGTGGAAGATGGGTTGATTCTCCTATTGTATAATTTAATTGTTTTTTAACATCAAGGTTTGAATCTATTTCATCTATTAAAACATCGCCCTGTGTTTTAAAAGTACGGAGTATTCTACCAAGCCATTTGATTTGTTTTTCCCATTCTGGCTCTTGTGCTTTTGTTTTAGGTGGTGTTTCAAGTAACTCAAAATATTTTAATTCTAGAGATTGCATACTAGAAGCAGTGGTGACTAAATAACTTCTGGCTTCCATGACGGCTTGTATTTTTCTATATAATAACTTTAATTCTTTTGCACTGCAGGGGGTGTCTCTATCAAAGCTAAAGGGTTCAGGATCTTGATCAAATAAAGATAAAGAGGTTTTCTTTAAGTCAGCATAATTTGTTTGAAACAAAGCCTCAGGTACTTCAATTATAGACAAATTGGTTCCAGAGGCTCTTTTTAAAGCTAAAATAGGGAGCAATACTTTTGATTTTCCGCCGCCCATGATGAGCTGAATCATTTTGCTTTTCAGTGCGCCTGTGTCTGCCTCTTTTTCTAAAAGCGATTCGACGGCGTTTTTTTGAGCTGCTTTAATTAAAATGTTTTCAGCATATTGAAAGACGATTAATTCTGGATGGACTTTTGGATCGATGAAGTTCTCTGACATCATTTCTTTTGCAATTTCATGCACGGCTTGATGCAAAGGCTCTTGTTCTAATTCTAAAGACGAGTCTACACTGATTGTGATGTTATTTAAAACGGGCTCATATTCCTTAAATTTCTCAGCTATTCTATGGACATATTGTCGATTAAGCTCAGCATTTAAATAAATACCTATGCGTTCATGTAAAAATTTTATGTCCGCTGGTTTTAAGCCAGTTTGTTCTGCATAAATATTAGGATCGTTTAATGTGTATAGACGCAGTAAATCTTGTTTTGTGAGTTTATTACGTTTCAGGCCCATTACTTCCATTTGGAAGCGTCTGACTTCAGGTGTTATGTTATCTTTGTCTTCTGGATTTGCGATCGTTTTATTGGCAAGCACTAAGAGTGCCTCTAATATTTTAGGATTATCGAGAGAACATTCTTGCTCATATGCTAAAGCTTGAGCATGAATAGCCTGACGTTTTTCCGGAGTATCTAAGAGTAAGATGGCATCATGCATTTGATTTTTTTCTAATTGATTTAGCATAGAGCCGGCTTCTTCATCTATTTTCGCCAGTTCTTCAAATCTTTTTGCATAAGCAAGAGGAGATTCTTTCATTTTTGCGTTATAGCGTAGGTTAATTGCTTTTAGATTTTCATTACATTCTGCCTCATGCTTTTTCCAAGACTCTGAGTTTAAATTTAAAAACTTTCCAAGAGTGGGTTTTTCTAATGGCGTATACAGCTTATTTGACGCTTGTTCTTTCTTTTCTTCTTCTGGTAAAATACTAGATTCATCAGGAAAATAGCGCATTTGTTTCAAATGGGCTTGATTTTTTAAATAAGTAATAGGTTTTAAGGTCTGATCCACTGTCGCTGCATGCGCTTTTTTGTAAAGGGTAGTAAAAATTTTTGATATATCACCCGGCTTATAAAAATTATCCTGACCCTCAGCTTTTTTAAAGTCTTCATAATTTATAGACTGGGGTTTAGGATCGCTGCTTAAGTAAGCATATATGATACTGCATAACTTGGGTATATTCTGCTGTTGACGGTCCTGCACATCCATCTCAGCAAAAGCAATAATCGTTTTTTTGCAAAAATCTTGTAATTTGATTTTATCAAGCTCAGGCAATGTGTCTGCCATTATTTTTTTCATTAAAAGGGGAAAATAAAGAATAAAGGCTTTTTCATCAACAGGAAGGGAGATGATTTTGATTAAGTCAGCTTCACTGAGTTCTTGAACGGGCTCGGCATTCAGTATGGCCGCTATTTGTGTATAGAGATTAATCTCAGTATTTTGGTTATCTAAAGCGAGTAATTCTTGTATATTTAACTCAAAAGACGTATCAGCTAAGGTTAATGGCGCAATAGCCTCTACGGTTTTAGTTTCTTCAGCCTGATATTTCTTTCCTTTTTCCATGATAGCCTTAATTTCTTTTATTCTTTCTGTGCTCCATGTATTTTGAGGTTCAGCTTCAGAGAGTAACTTTTTTTCTAGCGCCAATTGTTGGTATTCTAAACGTCGATATTCTATTGCGACAGCCCCGGTTTTGTTAGAACAATCACGAAGTAATAGCATTTTTTCATAGGCGCTTAATTTATATTCTAATGGGACATTGTTCTCAGTGCGATGATAGGCTTTGTAGGTTGCTATGATTTTAGTGTTTAAGTTATCGTAAAATGCATGATTTTGTTCATGGCCTTTTTCTTTGTAGCCCTCTTGGGATTTTTCTAACTTTCTAAGTTTGAAGTTTGAATTATCTCCTTTGAACTTGGCTAAAAGGGATAAGGCTTTTAATTTTACAGATAAAATTTCAGGTGTTTGTGCTGACTCTACTGTTGAGTCTGGATTTAACTTTTCTAATTTTGCGGGAGTGAGGTCGACTATCCATCTTAATAGCTCAATTTCTTTTTCCGTTCCATTGAGCATGCCGAATTTAACCTTTAAATTTTCAAGCGTTTCAAATGCTTTATAAGGCTCTTGTGTGCATAAGTATAGATAGGCTAAATGTAGCCCGTCTTCTATATTTTTCGGCAAAAGCGTTAATTCATCTTTTTTGAATTCATAGCTTACAACGTTTTCTGTTCCAGTATAAGTTAAGTTTGCTTTCAAGTTTTTTTGAGCCTTAGTATAAAAATTATTTCTGAGGTGATCGCCAACATCTTGAATCAGATCATAATATTCAGTACGTTGGCTGCTGTTTTTTTGCAAAATATTTTGGCTCTGGCCACTAAAAAAAAGACTCGGGTTATTCCTAGAGGGAGTATGATGAGCATCAGGATCATCCCTCCCTGCGAGTAGGCCACTTGAAGCAGGTGGAGTGTATTCAAGATCTTGTTTGGCAATAAAAGGCTGCATAGGACAATAGAGCGTTTTTTTACCTTTCTCATCTGTGAATAAAAGGGTAGACTTTAATCCTCCTAATAGTTGAGAAGAAAGTTTCCCCTGATCAGATACATTAAAAGTTTGTGGGGGTTGCATTCCGGCTAACTGATAAGCCGTAGGCGGGTTTCCTACCCCTTCTAAACACAAGTTATAACGAGGAAAATGAATTTTATAAATGCAGTTGGATTCATTAGGCGGTTCAGGGGTGTTTTTTAAGACAAAGAACAATTCAGGGCTTTCAAAATCTTTAAAAGTTTGATATATGCCGTCTTCTTTTCTTAAGAGTGCAAAGCCTGATGACTTAACTTGACTAGGCGTATTTTGGTGATCATAGGGGGCCACTTGAAGTAAATTATTTGGGGATTTTATTTTATCCCAAATAAAATCGATTGTGTTTTTTTTCAGATTACCTATTAAGGCCATGGGATCTTTTGTTGCATCAACCCTAACCCAAGCGACATTATTTTTTTCTTGTAAAATTTTGGGTAATTTTTTCGTTTCAGGGATACTTTGTAGTTCAAACCATTCTGGATCTTGGCCCTCTACGCTATATTTTTTCTGGATGACTATTTTGGGCAGCGTGTTTTCTGCGCCAGATGCTTGTAAAAAAATGTTATATTCATCCCCCTTGTGTTCAAAAGTAAAAACAGTGTTATCTTCTAAAGCCCAGGCCATTTTAATATCTTGTTCAAAAAGCATGGAAAACCGAGCATCAGAGGTGATGATTTTGGGTAAAGTCACTTGCTTTAATCCAGCTTTTGTTATTTCCCCCAATTTTAGATTCACACTCATGACGCTTTTACCCTCAGCATCAAGCATTAAAACTTTGGGCGGAGCATATCGAGTGGTATATTCTTGAGACTCGGGTAATAAATACGCTAAACACTTTTTGACAGACTCAGTGAGATGCTGTTCAGATGTTGCTTTAGAATCAGGTTCGACCTTTAAATTTTGTGTATGCCATCTTCTTTCTATTTGTTCACAGTGTCGCGATAATAAGTCTTTTTTGAAAGAGGCATTAAATGCTTCATCTGTTTTTATCCAATTTACAATGAGTTTAGACTTAAAATACGCCCCTATTTCTTCGTCACTTAAGGTGATTTCAGCATTCTGGCTTAGTTTTTCGGCTAACAATAAGATAGATTCAATGTGTAAGCTTTTTATTTCGTTTTGTTCAGCAGCGTCCTGAGGAAAAAGCTGTTTATCTTTTTGGGCAATAAAATCTGAGACAAGATAAGATTCATCTTCTTTTCTTTTTACCCCTATATAGCGATTCACCGCATTGCTAAGCTGTAAAAAAAACAACCCTGTTTGATCGGGGATAGAACCTTTGCTATTGGCATGAAGGCCTTTTTCTATTAAGCACTGAAATTTTTCTAAAAAACCGTTGTTTTTATTCAGTTCAACTTCTATGAGTCCTGGCTCAAACAACATGCTTTCTAAATAAAATTGATTTTCTTTTTTTTCTAGCAGAACAAGATTGTCCATGAAAAAATCAAGTATGACTTGAAGTTGAGCACACTCAGCGGTTCGCATATGTCGTAATTCGCGTTGAATGAAGTTCTCTTTGTCAGGTTTAGGATAATCGAGTTGAATCTTATTGCTTTGAGCAAATGCGATGTTTTGACCATCATGATTTATAAGTGAGGCGACAGGGGAGGGTAAATTTTCTTCAAAAAATAGTGGAACTTCTTTTGTTCTCTTGAAATAAGGCGCTTTTAATTCAGAAAAGTTCATGGCAGCATGTGCTTCAAAAGAATAACGCGTCTCTTCATAGGTCAATAAATCACGATGATTCGAAGGCACAGAGGAAACCAGCTTTTGTTCCGTCAGTCCTGTTAATGCCTCAGATAGCGTGTTGTCTAATTGAGAAAAAAGAGACAAGTGGTCTTCTATTTTGCTCAGCGCTTCGGCCAACTCTTCTGGCCACTGTTTTTTTTGTTCTGGCTTAAGTTTTAAATATTCATCTAATACATATAAAGCTTTTAGGTGAGCATTTTCTTTATAACCAAGGTAGGTTAGTTTTTTAGATTTTGGCGATCCCTGTGAACTGTCATCTTCTTTATTTTTCGCGGATAATATATCAAAATAAGATGCTAGTGCTGAGTTAAGGTGAGGTTGTGTTTCTATTAAATTAAGATAGCATTTATAGGTAGCATCGGCCAACCGTTTTTTTAAGCGCTCATCGGGATTGGATTCGGGCATCTTGAAGGCAGTTTCATATTTTTGTTTGAGGGCCATCCATTTTTGATCGCACTCGGCTTCTTGTGCGCTAAAAAAAGGGTTTCGTTTTTCGTTATAAAGTAAAAGTCCAATTTTTTCAATTAAAATGGGATGAAGTGCATGCGTTTTAGAAACCAGATCGTCTATTATAGATAAAAAGCTAAGCGTGGCAACGACCCTTCTTTGGGTGAGATCTTGTGTGCCATATAAATTATGATAGCTATGAAGATAAACCTGGTGTATTTGTTCCAGTTGCGTTAAGAAAACTTTTTTGTCTGCAATAGTCGATTCAGGATTGCTTAGGGTGTTACTTGTAGAAAGCGGCCATCTCATCAAAAAATGTTCTAAACTTTCAAGTTTTGCTTGATTGTCTTGAAGTTCGTTTACCTGTTTCAAATATAAGCCAAGATTTTCTTGGGTGATAGAATTTTTAGCACTAAAATCAAACTCAATTGGCAAGTTTATTTGAAAGGGATTTTGTTCTGAAGAAAGTGAAAGGCTATCGATTTCTATGACAGGGGCAGGCGTAATGGCTTCAAAAGCATCAAAAACAGGATTAGGTTGAAGCTCAGCTTCTGAAGCGGCAATCTTAGCTTCCAACTCATTTTCAGCTTGAGGGCTTTTAATCGCGTTTTCAAATAATGCTTGTAACTGCTTTAATTCTTGTTGGCCTGCTTGACGTTCTGCTTCAGAAAAGTACTCTTTTTTATATAATAAACGGGCCATGTTTGGGAAGGCAAGGGCAATTTGATGGCGCACTGCCGGGAGATGAATACTCTTATCTTGTATAGATTGGTCTATAAAACGGCTTAACATATCTTTTTTAAAGCCATACATGAATTTTTTGTATTCTTGCTTGTTTTGACATTTAGATTGAACCAATTGGTGCAACACTTTTTCTGAGCAGGTTCCCGAACGTTGTCCGGCTGTTTCATATTCTTGTTTTGTATAGAGCGGCATTTCTTCTGTGCGGACTAAAACCCCATCTAAATAAGCGATTTTTGGGAATATTTCCGTGTAGAGTACTTTAGCATCGTAACTTTTTTTCTGATTACCTAGTTTAGGTCGAATGAGTTCTGTTATAAACCAGCCCATTTTGGCATCAAAGTCTTGAATGGGCGTGGGTATCTTAAAAGCTTTAATAGGGCAAAAACGCTCTTTGTCTAACAGCATGCTTTTGTCATGATATCGTAGCCCTGTTCCAGTATTATGAACGATAAAAATAAGCGATCCGTCTTTATCTTTTCTAAATTCATAAAGTAAAGCATGACCGATGGGTTTTCCACTCCAACCTCCGGGCATAAAAAAGCCTGTTTCCAAATTTTCTTCAGTGCTTAAACTTTTTATTTTTTTAACTATGGTTTGAGACAGGTCTGCCATTTTTTCCACTTGCCTATTTAAAGGCGCAGCACTTATCGCTTCAATTTTTCTCTGTTCTTCTTCTAAGAATAACAAGGTTTCTGTCAAGGTTTTGGCTAAAGAGGGAGGGGCATCTGGAGCGGTTTCTTGTTTTAGCCTTAGAACGTGTGCTTTTAGGCAATCAATAGTGTTCGTAAAACTATTGCCTTCTAGCTCATGTGTACCCACTAAACTGGAATCATTGTGTATATGCGCAAATAAGCTTAAACTGATCTGATCCATAGTCATCAACCCCTGTTAATGCATGACAAATAATATAACAGAGCTATTTTTAGAGTAAAAAGTTCAACTTATTTGAATAGGTGTCAGAGCAATTAGTTTTTAAGAAATAGGTTATGGGCGGGGTTGAAGGGTGAAAACAGGGTTTTTGCTGAGCTTTTTAAAAGCATAATGGCTTTTAAATTTTACCCATAAATCAAAATAGGTTAATAAATCCTGCGGTCTATTTGTATCGCTGTCTCGCATGGCATCTAAAACATCGCGCATTAACACAAAGTGATTGCATAACGAGGCATAAAGTTCAAAAGTACCTTGTTTATGCTCTGCATGATGATGGGTGGACAGCAGGCTGTAAGCCGTTTGGCCTAAATCAATATAATATTGTATGCTCACGCGTTTTTTGTGTGCATGAGCTGGGAATAAACCTGAAAATAATAAACATTTATCGCCTACTTCTTGGAGTTTTTGATCTTGAAGATGCGATAAACTGTTAAAAGAAAGCAGAAAGTCTAATCCCACTGGATTTTTAGCTATATCGGCTTGGGTACAAAAACGCATCAACATAAAGGCTAAATAACTTTCTAGATCTACTTGAAGTGTGATGGCAGCAGCTAACTCCGCTTCGTTTAATAAAGCTTGCCATTGACTTAATGAAGTTGGCTGTAGTATTAATGTCATATAACTAAAGTATAGTTTGGTTATGGCCGAATCTCTAGTTTAGATCTCGAAATTTAAAAATTTAAAATAATACAAGAATAAATTGTATCAGCACGGTTTTTTTGAAGGCCAAACTAAGCTAGAATTAGGGCTATTCATTTTGGAGAAGAATAAGTGACTCAATTAGATAAAATTCGTAACATTGCCATTATCGCCCACGTTGATCATGGTAAAACCACATTAGTTGAAAAATTAATGCAACAATCAGGCACCGTCAATCGTAAACAAGAAAAACAAGGTATTAAACTAGATTCCAATGAACTCGAACAAGAACGAGGCATTACGATTTTAGCTAAAAATACCTCGCTTATTTGGAAAGATGCCCTTGGCCAAGAGTATCGCATTAATATTGTAGATACCCCTGGACATGCCGATTTTGGCGGAGAAGTAGAACGCGTGTTATCTATGGTGGATTCGGTTTTATTATTAGTCGATGCCTGTGACGGCCCTATGCCTCAAACTCGTTTTGTGACCCAAAAAGCCTTTGCTAAAGGCCTAAAGCCAATTGTCGTGGTGAATAAAATTGACAGACCTAGCGCACGCCCAAGTTGGGTGGTCGACCAAGTGTTTGAATTATTTGATCATTTAGGCGCAACCGAAGAGCAGTTAGATTTTCCTGTGATGTATGCCTCTGCCCTGCAAGGAACCGCCACACTAGACCCAGATCAGCCTGGAACAGATTTAACGCCTTTATTTAAGATGATAATCGATAAAGTCTCTCCGCCTCCTTGTGAGTCTGAGGGAGGATTTCAAATGCAAATCACGTCTTTAGATTATTCTTCTTATGTGGGCACCATTGGGGTAGGCCGTATTTCTAGAGGGACGATAAAACCCAATACACCGGTTGTTATACTCGATCGTGAGGGTAAATCCAGAGCAGGTAAAGTCTTGCAAGTGTTAGCACATGTTGGTCTAGAACGAGTAGAAGAACAAGAAGCTTTTGCGGGCGATATTATTGCCATCACAGGCATTGCAGACTTAAGTATTTCAGATACGATTTGTGATAAAAATTGTCCAGAAGCCTTACCGCCTTTAAAAGTCGATGAGCCCACGGTCAGCATGACTTTTCAGGTGAATACCTCTCCTTTTGCGGGCAAAGAAGGTAAATTTGTCACCAGTCGACAAATTCGCGATAGATTAACCAAAGAGTTAATTCATAACGTTGCCTTAAAAGTAGAAGATACCAGCGATGCCGATAAATTTAGGGTGAGCGGGCGCGGTGAATTGCATTTGGCCATTTTAATTGAAACCATGCGTCGTGAAGGCTATGAATTAGCCGTTTCAAAGCCAGAAGTGATTTTAAAAGAAGTGAATGGCGAAATTCAAGAGCCTTATGAAATGCTGACCATAGAAGTTGAGCAAGCACATCAAGGCGCCATCATGGAAGAGTTAGGCGTTCGTAAGGGCGAATTAAAAGACATGCTTCCAGACAGCAAAGGCCGTGTGCGATTAGATTATCTTATCCCAGCCAGAGGCTTAATTGGTTTTCATACCGACTTTATGACTTTGACTTCAGGTACAGGGATTATTGCCCATGTGTTCGATCATTATGCGCCTAAAAAACCAGGTGAAATGGCCAAGCGTAAAAATGGCGTGTTAATTTCTAACCAAAATGGTAAAGCCGCTGCTTATGCCTTATGGAATTTACAAGCACGTGGAAGAATGATAATTGAGCCTCAAACAGATTTGTACGAAGGCATGGTGATTGGGATTCATACCAGAGACAATGATTTAGTGGTGAATGCCATTAAAGGCAAGCAATTAACCAATATGCGTGCATCGGGCAGTGATGAAGCGGTTACCTTAACACCGGCTATTCGCTTTTCATTAGAGCAAGCACTTGATTTTATTGAAAACGATGAATTAGTAGAAATGACCCCTAAAAGTATTCGCGTTCGTAAGAAAAATCTGAAAGAACACGAAAGAAAAAGAGGGGATTAAGACCCAGATGAAAGCATTATACCCTGCTATCAAACCATTTGCGCAACATACCGTCAAAATGCCCGATGGGCATGAGCTGTATATTGAAGAAGTGGGGAGCCCGCATGGCCTACCGGTGTTATTTTTACATGGTGGCCCGGGCGCAGGGTGTAGTGAAGACGATCGTCGTTTTTTTGATCCCGAGAAATATCATATTATTTTGTTCGATCAAAGAGGCTGCGGTCGTTCTACGCCTTTTGCCAGTTTAGAAAATAATACCACGCAACATTTGATTTTAGATATTGAACGCATTCGTCAATTTTTAGTGATTGAAAAATGGATGATTTTTGGAGGATCTTGGGGATCTACTTTAGGATTGCTTTATGCACAGGCTTACCCACAACGGGTGATAGCCATGATATTACGCGGTATTTTTCTATGTGAAAAAAGAGAGTTACACTGGTTTTATCAAGAAGGGGCGAGTTTTATTTTTCCAGATTATTGGGAAGAATTTATTAAGCCTATTCCTGAAGCAGAGCGCAATAATTTTATTCAGGCCTATTATCATCGTTTAACCGGTAAAGATGAAGTGTTAAGAATGCATTGCGCTAAAATTTGGTCCGAGTGGGAAGCCAAATGCGCCACACTTAGCCCCAATAAAGACGTGCTCGATAGGTTTACACATCCGCATATTGCCATGAGCATTGCCAGAATCGAAGCCCATTACTTTGCGCACCATGCGTTTATTCAGCCGAATCAAATCATAGCAGAAATGCCTAAAATCAAACATATCCCGAGCATGCTTATTCATGGTCGATACGATATGATTTGTCCTCTAGAAAATGCCTTAAGATTATATCAAGCTTGGCCTGAAAGTGAATTACATATTATTCGAGAGGCCGGCCATTCTGCTAAAGAACCTGCTATAACCGATGCCTTAATAGAGGCCACTAATCGTTATGCGGTAGAGTTTGGCTAAGCGGCTTTGACATAAGTTTTGCACACCATAAGCCACTTTCAAATAACAGCCATAAGGGTATGGCCAACATAATTTGAGAGATAACATCGGGTGGGGTAAGTAACATGCCGATAATAAATGCCCCAGTGATAATATAGGGGCGTTTTTTAGCTAAGTTTTCGTGAGATATCAACCCCAGATGAATCAATAAAAACACCACAATCGGTACTTCAAAACTGAAGCCAAAAGCCAGCATTAAATTCATGACAAAATCATAATAAGCTTGAATATCGGTCATCATGATTAAGTTTTTAGGCGCCATGTGGCTAAAAAATTGAATGGCCATAGGGCAGACAATGCTTAAGGCAAAACTGGCCCCTGCATAAAATAAAAGCAAGCCTAAGATTAACATAGGCCTAAGCCATTTTTTTTCATGGGCATATAAACCAGGCGCCATAAAACACCAAATTTGAAAAAATAAAATAGGCAAACTTATCAAGAAACCCGATAATAAAGCCCATTTTAAAGGCACGGTAAAAACCGAAGTAATATGGGTGGCAATAAGCTGAATAGGAATAGGCATATCTGGAAGCGAAAAAAAAGAACAAAATTCAAACCATTCTTTGGCATAATAAACAATAGGCGCAGATAAAATAAAGTAGCCTAATAAAAAACTTAAGCCCATTTTTTTAAGCTGGGCAACATGGCCTATTAGCCAATCAAAGTTACTCATGCGGTTTTAACCAAACACTTTTTAAAGCAGTGAGTTTTTCACGTGCATGAGAAAGATATAAGCCTATTTTTTGGGCTAAAGCAGGCAGTTCTTCTGGTTTAAACACCAAGCAAGCCACCGCAAGGATAACCCCTAATTCAGCTATACTGCAATTGAACATAACGTTAATTATCTTGTTTTTATTTTTTATTTTTTATTTTTATTTTTTTTGTATATTCAGATCTGTTTTTTCTGTCATAACACTAGGCGTTGTTTGGCTCGCACTAGGGCCTTCTTTTAGGCCTTTTTTAAAGCCATGTACGGCTTGCCCTAAATCTTCTCCAATGGATCGTAATTTTTTAGTGCCAAATAATACGGCAATAATTAAAAATATAATCAGCAATTGTCCAAAACTGATGCCACCTAATCCCATAAATCCCCCTTTATTTTTTATTTTTTATTTTAGTTAAAAATTTTAGTTAAAACCCGGGTAATTTTTTTTGTGCTGAGCCGGTATTGGCTAATAAGTGAAAATGTAAATGAAAAACTTCTTGGCCCGCGCTTTGGCCAGAATTAATAATGGTTCTAAAGCCACTTAAGTCATATTTTTGGGCCAATTGACTTGAGGCCACTAACATCTTGCCTAATAAAGCAGCATGCTTGGCCTCTAAGTCTAATAAATTAGGGATATGTTCATAGGGGATAAGTAATAAATGTACAGGCGCTTTAGGGTGTATATCTTGAATCACAAAAAAATGTTCATTATCTAGGATTTTTTCAGAGGGAATGGCGCCACTTGCTATCCGACAAAATATACAATCAGACATATAACTTCCTGTTTTTAAAGGTATTTGCTCATTGCCTTAAATTTTAGCATGTTTTTAAT
>CANJMM010000015.1 GCA_947475765.1 Legionellales bacterium
GGGCTATTAAAGGTTGCAGCTACCGCCGCAAAGAGTTAGCTACGTAGTCTTCGGTGACTTTTTTTAGGCCGGGAATTGCTGTTGCTTCAATGAGTTACACGATAATTTCGTGGGGATACCTCAGCTTTACAAATAGATTTTACCGATTGCTATTAGGGTTGTGTTTTTTACTTGACGGCCCTTCTTCGTTTTGTTCTTCAGCGGCAGCTGAAGGTTTGAAAGTGACAGGCACTGGTGCTTGGGCAAGGGGTTCTTCCGCTGCAGCAGAAATAACGGCTTTGGGCATTTTATCCAACAATCTTTTTAATGCCGGAATCTCTTCAATTTTCAGATCTTCACGAGAGCTTAGCCAAGTGGGAAATTTAAACGCTAAAATTGGATTCATTAACTCTAGTGGTATTCTTTGTTGTTGTTTATGAGAAAAGAGGGCCATGTAAGTTTGGATGGCGTCAATTTTAGCCCTGGCGATAGTACGACGAAATGATTGTATGAGTGAAGCAAGATCAGGCTCGCGTGAAAGAACCTCAACACGTTCAGAAGATAGGGCATTTAATAATAGAAAACCTGCATGTTTATAATTTGAAATCGCGGCCGAATCCAGGGCGGTTTCGCCATGTTTGTCAGCAGCTTCTATATTCGCGCCGGCCGCGATTAATCGCTTCACTACAGAAATGTGACCATTATCGGTAGCCCACATCAGGGCGGTGTTGCCCCTTCTGTCAGTAGCTTCTATATTCGCCTTGGCCTCTATCAATTGTGTCACCACAGCAGAGTGACCATCATAGGCAGCCTTTATCAGGGCGGTGTAGCCCCTTCTGTCAGTAGCTTCTATCGCTGCGCCAGCTTGAAGCAATACCCCAACCTTATTAACATCGCCAGCCTCAGCCGATTTTAAAAGTTGCGTATTTTTCTGATTTTGAGTGAATGCAGCTACTACATCTATAAAATTAAAACTTGAATCCATAATAAAACCTCTATTACTTCTTTGTTGTTAAGTTAAAAAAAACAGATTGTATCGTATTATCGGGTAAACTTAAAGCCAATGCGGGATACCTAAGAATCCGACGAACAGTAGCTTTAAGGCCATAAAAAAGATAAAAAAAGGGGCAACCTACATTGCTCCCTTACAAATAGACTTTACATATTGCCATTAGGTTTGTGTTTTTTAGTTGATAGCCCTTCTTCTTTTGGTTCTTCAGCGGCAGCAGCTGGAAGACTATCGCTTCTTTTACGTTTTCTTGCTGCATCAGCTGTATTAGCTGTACCACTGAAGGTTACAACTACTGGCGCTTGGGCAAGGGGTTCTTCCGCTGCAGCAGAAATAACGGCTTTGGGCATTTTATCTAACAATATTTTTAATCCGACTTTTACCTCTTTACGACCCACCAACCAAGAGGGAAAAATAAAATTTAAAATTGGATTCATTAAAACTGCTGGTGTTTTTTGTTTTCTTGCCGAAAACATGCCCATAAAAATATCGGCCATATCTCTTTTAGCCATACCTATCGTACGACGAAATGATTGTATGAGTGGAGCAAGATTAGGTTCGCGTGAAAGAATTTCCACACGTTCAGAAGATAGTGCATTTAATAATAGAAAGCCTGCATCTTGATGATTTTCATGCACGGCCAACATCAGGGCGGTGTGGCCAGATCGGGTAGCAGCTTCTATATCCGCGCCGGCCTCTATTAATTTCGCCAACACGGCAGTGTGACCTTTCCAGACAGAGCGCATTAAGGCAGTTTCGCGATATTGGTTGATAGCGTTTATATTCGCATTATTCAAAAGTAAACATTCGACCACAGAAGTGTGACCATTGCAGGCAGCGAGGATCAGGGCATTTTCGACAAAGAATTCGTTAACCGCTTCTATATTAGCGCCTTTCGAAAGTAATTGTTTAACCACGGCAGTGTGACCAGACTCGGCAGCAATAATCAGGGCGGTGTTGCGAAGTCGGTCCGTAGCTTCTATAGCTGCACCGGCTTGAAGCAATACCCCAACCTTATCAACATCGCCAGCCTTGGCCGCCTTTAAAAGTTGCGTATTTTTTTCATCTTGGGTGAGTGCAGCTACAGCATCTATAAAACTAGGACTTGAATCCATAATAAAACCCGCCCATTCAACACTGAAGTGCAATTTGTTGAGGCTTTTTGATCCCAACTAAAACTTCTCTAGGTGTGCGGTATCCTAACACTTTTCTAGGTCTGTTGTTAAGCTGGTCCTCTACGTATTGAATATCTTCATCTGAATAGTGGGTTAGGTTAGAGCCTTTTGGACAATACTGCCGGACCAATCCATTAGTGTGTTCATTTAAACCACGCTCCCAAGAATGATAGGGCGTAGCAAAATAACAACTCAACCCAGTCTTCTTTGTAATTTCCTCATGCTTCGAAAACTCTTTTCCATTGTCGAAAGTGATTGAGTGCCCAATGACCTTTCTAGGCAATCGCTTAAAACACGATTTAATCAGGCCTGGTACTTGCCCTGCATACTTGCCTTCCATTTTCGCTAGCAGCGTGTATTTCGATTTTCTGTCTACTAAACTCAAGATGACTCCTTTCTGGCTGGCACCAATAATCGTGTCACCTTCCCAATCGCCAATTCGCATTTTTCTCTCCACTATTTTCGGTCGCTGCTGAATATCGACCCTATTCGGAATACAGCCCCTTCCTGCTGTTTTAGCCCCTCTGCGGTTATATTTCTTGCCTCGTCGTCTTAGGTGGGTGTATAGATCTCTTCCGGCCTTTTTATTCGCCCAAATATGGCGATAAATACTCTCGTGGCTAATGAGAATATTATTGCTTTCCAAAACGCCCGATATTTGCTCTGGACTCCATTTCTCAAGCAATTTTTCCTCTATCACTTCAATGAGGTTAGGAAGCATTTTTTTTGGCCTACTGCTTGCTTGATAACGTCTGTCTACAGCCTTGGCATCAGCTTGCTTATAACGGTAACCTCTTTGACCTGAATTCCTTTTAAGCTCTCTACAAATAGTTGATGAAGATATGCCAAGGTGTTTTGCTATATCCTTTTGTAGCATGCCTGTTGACACTAATGTGTTGATCTGACATCTTGCATCTCTGGTCAGCTGTTGATATCTCATGCGTGAATATCCTCTATAAGTTTTTTCAGAACCTTTTAGAGAAGTTACGCTTAAGATCTTCAGCTGACCACTTTTTATTTATTAATCAGTAAATCGATTAACTCAATTGCACTTCACTTGTGAAACGGCGACCTCTATTACTTCTTTATGATTAAATTAAAAAAAACAGAATGAATCTTATCAGCTGGTTAACCTAAATCCAATACAAAATACCCAAGAATCCGATGAACGGTAGCTTTAAGCCGATAAAAAAGATAAAAAAGGCGCAACCTACATTGCCCCCTTAAAAATAGATTTTACCTATTGCCTTTGCGTTTATTTTTTGCACTTGACAGCCCTTCTTCTTTTTTTGCCTCAGCGGAAGCTGAATATCTGAAAGTGACCGGCACTGGTGCTTGAGCTGGAAACGCTTCTGCTGCTGCTTTTATCGCTAACCTTTCTTGTCTTCGAACTGTTCTTGAAGCAAGCCTTATTTCTGCTTCCATGTTGGCATTCAATAGCCATTCAGCTTGAAGGTATTCCAACATGATACTTAAAACAGAATTAACCATAGGCCGAGATGGATGACTGAAAAATTCGTACATTTCACATACCTGCCTTTCAAAACCTGAAGCCATTGCCTCATACCTAGCGGCAAGCCTGGCGACAGGATTCGCTGCAAGACGACGATTAAGCGCGCAGCCCCCTTGTCCAAATTTTAAAGCGGCCCTTGATTCAGGTGACATCGTTCTCAAGATAAGAAAAGCTGCGTCTTGATGATTTTCACGGGCGGCAGAATCTAGGGCGGTGTTGCCATCTCGGTTAACAATTGCTTTATTTGCGCCGGCCGCTATTAATTTCGCCACCACAGCAGCGTGACCAGAGCTGGCAGCAGTAATTAGCGCGGTGTAGCCTTCTGGGTCAATCGCTTCTATATTCGCATTGGCCTCTATTAATTTCGCCACCACAGCAGTGTGACCATAGTTAGCAGCCAAATGCATGGAGGTGTAGCCATCTTGGGTAGTAGCTTCTATATCTTGTGCACCGGCCGCTATTAATTTCGACACCACAGCAGCGTGACCATTCCGGGCAGCTACCATCAGGGCGGTCAAGCCAAGTTGGTTAGCATTTTCTTTATTTGCGCCTTCCTCTATTAATTTCGACACCACAGCAGTGTGACCATACCAGGCAGCCCACATCAGGGCGGTGTAGCCATGTTGGCCAATAGCTTCTATATCTGCACCGGCTTGAAGCAATGCCCCAACCTTATTAACATCGCCAGCCTCAGCCGCCTTTAAAAGTTGCTCGTTTTTCTGAGCAAGGGTGAGTGCAGCTACATCTATAAAATTAATACTTGAATCCATAATAAAACCTCTATTATTTCTTTGTTTTTAAGTTGAAAAAACAGACCGCATCTTATCAGCTGATTAACCTAAATCCAATTCAAAATACCCAAGAATCCGACGAACGGTAGCTTTAAGCCGATAAAAAAGATAAAAAAAGGGGCAACCTACATTGTATACCCACTAATTATACAAATCATTTAAAGTAACAATACTGTCAACCATATCTTCTGAATAAATAGATTTTTTAAGTCCGCTAGCGGAAATAAAACTTAAAAAAAGTTGTTTTTTTGTTCTAGTAGCTTCAGAAAAAACAGCCATTTTATTTTTTAACTCCGCTGCATATTTCTTGTCTATTGAAAAGGGAAGCTCGGTGTATTTAATCTCACATATCGTTATAGAGTCATCGTCTCTGTCAAACAATAAATCTATTTGAGCACCCTCTTCTTTTGAGCCTTTTTTGGTCATTTTTCGCCAAGTATTAGGAACAGCTGTAGGGGTCAATTCAAGTGCTGCTCTTATTTCATTTACATGTTCGTAGCAAATTGACTCAAATGTATAACCTGCCCAACTATTCCAACTGGGTGACTCATGCATTTTTTCCCAATACTGCCCTGAAAAACTTTTTTCTAGTAACGTATCTTTAATGGGCTCAACCCAAGCGAAATAAAACAAAATATACTGATCAATCACTTTATAATATATTCCTCTTTTGGTATTAAAATGAGGTTTGAAGCTCATAATGAAATTTGTATCTTGTAGATCTTTTAGTTTTTTCACCCCCCCCTCTCCATGAAGAGCGGTCCCCATTTTTTTTAATAATTCTTCTTGACCAATCCCATATCTATATCCTGCGATTATACGTATAATTTTTATATATATTTCATGATCTACAAAAAGAGATGAAAATAGATTTTCAAACTCCCCCAAAAGAAAACTTTTTCTCCTGAATGCCAATTTATCTATATTTTGAGCAGCAGAACGCCCCTTCTCTACTTTAGACAAATAATATGGGATGCCACCCATAACCATATAAAGCTGCAGAATCTGTTCATTATTTAATTTAACCCCCAAGCTATGTAAATATTGTTTTGTTTCAGCCAAATTATAGGGGGTAAGATGAATTTTCCTTGTTAATCTATTGTGTAGCCCACCCTTATTATTTATTATTTTACTGATAATCCAAGAAGCAGATGAACCACATATAATTAATTTAATCTTGTTATTTCTTGACCAATGTTGGTTCCAATAATATGCAAGATTTTGAATTAATCGAGAATTTTTAGTTTCCATCCATGGGAACTCATCAAAAAACAATACGATTTTTTTATTATCATTTTTTGAATCAATTGCCTTAGTTAAGATCTCAAAGGTTTCATCCCAATTCTTACCTGCTTTTAATGTAGCGCCTTGGTAAAATATTTTTCCAATTTGAATTGTAAAGTGTTTAATTTGATCTGCCATTGGTCCATCTTTTGATCCTGTTACATCAAAGAAAAGCACATCTTTTTTCTCAAAAAAATTTCGAATTAAAAAAGTTTTACCAACCCTTCTTCTACCATAGATGGCGAGAAATTCTGCCTGTTTAGAAGAAAGCATTTCTTTTAGTGTATGAATTTCTTCTTTTCGACCTACTACTTTATTTGTGTTCACCATAACAACCTTCTATTTTATCCTTCATCCTGAAAGTCTATTACAGGCTGAAGGATAAAACAAGTTTTTGCTCTATCCTTCAACTTGGGTAAGGTTTTCAGGCTGAAGGATAAAACAAGAAATGCGCTAGTTGGCTAAACTGTTTATTGTAACCCGCTTAATTTTCACGCCTTTTTTAACAAATTGCGCAGAATTTTAAAACAAAAGGGGCAAGCTACATTGCCCCCTTACAAATAGCTTTTAACGATTAGATTTGTGTTTTTTAGTTGATGGCCCTTCTTCTTTTTGTTCGTCAGCGGCAGCGGCAGCGGCAGCTGAATGCCTGAAAGTGACCGGCACTGGCGCTTGAACAACAAGGGATTCTTCCTCTGCCGCAGAAATAACGGCTTTAGGTGTTCCACCCAACAATCTTTTTAATGCCGGAATCTCTTCAATTTTCAGATCTTCACGAGAGCTTAGCCAAGCGGGAAATTTAAACGCTAAAATTGGATTCATTAACTCTAGTGGTATTCTTTGTTGTTCTTTATGAGAAAACATGAGCATGTAAGCTTGGATGGCGTAAATTTTAGCCCTGGCGATAGCAAGATGAAATGACTGTATAAATGGAGTAAGATTAGGCTGGTTTAAAAGAATATTAACACGTTCAGAAGATAGCGCATTTAATAATAGAAAACCTACATTTTGATAATTTTCACGGGCGGCCAACATCAGGGCGGTGTGGCCATATCGGCCAGCAGCTTCTATATTCGCGCCGGCCGCTATTAATTGCGCCACCACAGCAGCGTGACCATCGTTAGCAGCAGTAATTAGCGCGGTGTCGCCGTGTGGGTCAATCGCTTTTATATTTGCGCCTTGCTCTATTAATTTTGCCACAACCGCAGTGTGGCCACTACAGGCAGCCCATATCAGGGCGGTGTAGCCATATTCGTCAGTAGCTTCTATAGCTGCGCCAGCTTGCAGGCATATTTCAACCTTATCCACATCGCCAGCCTTGGTGGCATTTAAAAGTCGCGTATTTTTTTCATCTTGGGTGAATACGGAAAAATTTATAGTACTAAGACTTGAATCCATAATAAAACCTCTATTACTTCTTTTTTGTTAAATCAATATTACTCGCGACTAAGAAAAAACGGGCCCTAAAGCCCGTTTCAAAAATATATAATAATATTTTAATTAAGATAAGAGATTATCTATTATAACTTCGGACTGCAAATGAGCTCACATTTAAAACAGTTGTAGGGACTCTTTCACGAGGACTAGATCTTTTTGTTGGGCTGCCACTCAAAAGCACAGGTGCGACAGGTGCAGTATCCATAGCAGCAACAACAGGTTCAGCAGCATCTACAGCTACAACAGGGGCAAGACCGTGATCATGTGCAGGTTCGGCTTCAGGACGTGCAGCTTCAAAAGCCAGTTCAGCAGCAGCTTTCCTATTCGCATGCGAGGTATAGAACTTAGATGTCACAGCCAGCGTCATCGTAATAGCAGCACCAACAACACCATAATAACATGCTTCTGTCGCTATTTGTTCTGTAGATAAAGACGATAAGGCAACCTTTGTTGAGTAAGCAAAATATGCACCCCCTAAAAGAGCCCCTCCTATAAATCTTGGCGTCACAAATTGAGCCGTATTTTTTAATCGTTCTTTTGCTTTTGTCATAATCGTCATAATAAAACATCCATCTGAATAAAATAAGTGCGTTAATTTTTTTATAAAAAATATACTGGGCTAACCAGCCCATGTTCTATAGTACTTGAATATTTTAAAAAGTAAATTTACTTAATGATAGACTTAACAAAGGGGATGGTTAACTTACGCTGCCTCACGATAGAGGCTTTACTGAGTTGATTTAAAATAGCATTAAGATGAGACATGTTTCTAGTTACCCTACTAAGCAAATATCGGCCTACTTCTTCGGGTAGCTCCATGCCTATATCTTTGGCATGCATTTGAATGGCTTCTAATTTTTCATCGTCTTTTAGAGAATCCAAATGAATAGTCAGCCCCCAAGCTAACCTTGAGGCCAAGTCGGCCAATTGAATGCCCAGTGCTTGAGGTGCGCAGCTGCCCGCAATAATTAATCTGGTTTGATTATTTTCACGCATTTTATTGTATAAATGAAAAAAAGCTTCTTCCCAAATGGGCTGATTTGCGAGTAAATTCATATTATCGACACAAATCACATCGAGTTTATCTAAGCCTTGAAACACCAAATTAGGCTGTTGTGCTTGAATTAATTCTTGACTGAGCGGCAAATAAAGCCCTGATACCCCATAAGCCGAAGCCCGATGAATGGTTGCCTGAAGTAAATGACTTTTTCCTACGCCGCTGCTGCCCCAAAGGTAGCAATATTTTTCTGAAAAAGGCGAATTAATTCTAGACAGCGTAACCAGCGCCTCTTGATTGGTGAGCGAATCTCCGGGGAAAAAGTTATCGAAAGTCGCATCTCCACGCAAAAATACGTCAAACGGCAATTGAGCCGACGTCATGATCCCCTCCCTTTTTGATAAAAAAGTTAATAATACACCAATACGCTTTGAGGAAAATGCTTATTTTTTTGAAACTAAAATAAAAGCTTCTTGACTGGCTTTAATTAACGCGAAAAGTTTATTAGCTATCTCACTCTTGTTCTTAATGCTTATTCTTACTTCTTATTCTTATTCTTAAATTGGTCTAGCATGGCTTGATGTGGGTTGGTAGAATAACGTTTGTATTTTAAACTTGTATTTTAGAAGGCCGTATGACTGAATCTATTACCTATAAACAAGCTGGCGTAGACATAGAAGCTGGCAACGCCCTGGTTGAAAATATTAAAAAAATAGCCAAACCCACACATCGTCCAGGTGTATTAGCCGGCATAGGGGGTTTTAGCTCACTTTTTTCATTGCCTATCGATAAATACAAAGAACCTATTTTAGTGTCTGCTACCGATGGTGTAGGCACCAAGCTCAAATTGGCCATAGATACCAATTCACATGATCAAATTGGCATCGACTTAGTCGCCATGTGTGTCAACGATATTATTGTCAATGGCGCTGAGCCCTTGTATTTTTTAGATTATTTTGCCACAGGCAAACTGTCTGTTGAAACGGCCACCCAAGTGATTCAAGGTATTGCTGAAGGCTGTTTACAAGCGGGTTGTGCCTTAGTTGGCGGTGAAACAGCTGAAATGCCAGGTATCTACCAAGGCGAAGATTATGATTTAGCCGGCTTTTGTGTTGGTATTGTCGAAAAAAACAAAGTAATTGACGGACATACCGTCAAAGCAGGGGATAAATTAATTGCGCTTGCTTCAACGGGGCTGCATTCTAATGGATTTTCTTTGGTGCGAAAAATACTAGATGTCAAAAAAATAGATATTCATAGCACCTTAATAAATGATGAACCGCTTATTAATGTCTTGCTCACCCCAACTAAAATTTATGTTAAATCTTTATTAAGACTCATGAATCAAAATTTAATTAAAGCTGCTGCGCATATTACCGGTGGCGGTATACCTGAAAACTTACCGCGTGTCTTACCCAAATCGCTTACGGCTCAAATTAACTACAGTTCTTGGGAAATTCCTTCGATTTTTCAAGCATTAAAAAAATGGGGCAACATTCCAGAAGAAGATTTTTGGAAGACTTTTAATAATGGCGTCGGTATGATTTTGTGCGTAGCAGAAACCGATGTAGAAACCGTATTGGCCAGTTTAAAGCAATCGGGTGAAAAAGCTTGGTTAATAGGTGAAGTTAGCCCGAACCCACACTATGATTAAAGCTAAACGTATTGTCGTGTTAATTGGCGGAAATGGATCTAATTTACAAGCACTGATTCATGCTAGCCAAAATAAACCCGATGCTTTTAATATAATCGGCGTGATAAGCCATAATCCCAGTGCTTATGGCCTAGAACGTGCAAAAAAAGCAAATTTGCCGACTTATACCGTAGATGCTAAGCTATTTGCTAATCATAAAGCTGGGTTCGAGCAGTGCATACTCGATATTTTAGCAGAATTAAAGCCCGATTTAATTTGCCTGGCTGGTTTTATGCGCATATTATCCAAAGCATTTATTCAAGCTTATCCGCATCATATTATTAATATTCATCCGTCTTTATTACCTAAATATCCTGGCTTAAATACGCACAAACAAGTCATTGCCAATCAAGATACAGAACATGGTGCCACGGTACATTGGGTGAATGAACAACTGGATGCCGGCCCTATTATTGCCCAAGAAAAAATAGCGGTTCAGCCAGATGATACGGAAGACAGCATCAAACTCAAAGTTTTAGCCCTAGAACATCAACTCTATCCCCAAGTTATTTATCAACTGGCGACAGAATATACTATAAAGGTTAGGTCGTGAAACAATTATCCCTTGTCCATTTATTAATCGGATCCTTATTTTTTATTTTTATTTATGGCGCCTCTCTCAATGCCCGAGCAAATCTAGACCCTCAAGCCAGCACCCTGCAAGCCCCTCGTCATGAAGATGTTTTTCCTTTTGAAAGCTATGAAGCGCGTTATAAAATTATTTGGCGTGGTGTCGATGCAGGGGTGTCTATTCATCGCTTAAGCAGTGCCACTGAGCATCGTTTTTATTTTGAATCGGTTACTGAGCCTCATTTGGCGTTTTTACCTTTTCATGCCTTAGAAAGCACGCTGTTTACTTGGGAAAAAAATGAAATAAAGCCCTATCAATTTCAATACAATATTAACGAGGGCAAAAAAAAGCGCATTGGACATATTCAATTTGACTGGGCTAAAAACAAAATTATCAGCTTAATGCCTTCTGATCCTTTTGAATTGGAATTAGCGTCTCATTTTCAAGACAAACTCACCCATTTACTCATGGTCAGAAGAGATCTTCAAAAATTAAAGCCTGAAAATCAAGTTATTTTGCCTATTACTTATGTCGTTGCCACAGGGGATAAAACAAAATCTTATACTTTTGAACATGTGGGGACAGAAATGCTCGAAACCCCTATGGGTAATCTTAAAGTCATTAAATTAGAAAACACGACTCAAAAAAACCGAGTCACAACGATTTGGTTTGCCAAAGAATGGCGCTATTTTCCTGTTAAAATCATGCATGCTCGCGGCGGTAAAATCATTACCACCGCAGAAATCATCGGATTAAGTCAGCGGTAACGTCACCCCTGTTTGGCCTTGATACTTTCCACACCTATCGGCATAAGACACTTCACAAATCTCTTCGGCTGCCAAAAAAATCATTTGCGCCACGCCTTCATTTGCATAAATTTTAGCCGGCAATGGCGTGGTATTAGAAAATTCTAAAGTCACATGCCCTTCCCACTCAGGCTCTAACGGCGTGACGTTTACAATAATGCCACAACGCGCATAAGTCGACTTACCTAAACAAATGGTGAGTACATTACGGGGGATTTTAAAAAACTCTACTGTACGTGCTAAAGCAAAAGAATTAGGGGGAATAATACACACTTCGCCCACAAAATCGACAAAAGATCGTTCATCAAATTTTTTAGGATCGACTATAGTAGAATTAATATTGGTGAAAATTTTAAATTCATTGGCACAACGTACATCGTAGCCATAACTGGATACGCCATAAGAGATAATTTTATCTTCAGGTCTTTGTATTTCTTGTCTTACTTGCCTTTCAACAAAAGGCGTTATCATCTTGTGCTCAATCGCCATTCTGCGAATCCAGCTATCCGATCGAATGCTCATGTTTTTCTCCTTTTTTTTCGTGGCTAGTGTGTATGGCCGTAATCGGAATGCCTGCGCGTAAATGAATGGGCTGACAAGCTAATTCTGCCGTAAGCTTCAATGCCAACTCTTGATATAATAGCGAAAATGGGCTTTGGGGATTTTTTACTACCGTCGGATAACCTGCATCGAGATCTTGGCCTATTGACGAGTCATAAGGCAATTCGGCTAATAAAGGCACCTCTGCTCGCTCAGCCATTTTCTTGCCACCTTGTTGCCCAAATAAATAATCTGGATGTTGGCAAGCCGAACAAACATGATAACTCATGTTTTCGACTACCCCTAAAATAGGCACACCCACTTTTTTAAACATATTTAAACCTTTTTCTGCAGCTGAAACGGCTACATCTTGAGGCGTAGTGACAATAATGGCCCCTGAAAGAGGAAATTTTTGCGCCATCGTGAGCTGGGTATCTCCTGTGCCAGGAGGCAAATCCAGGATTAAATAATCTAACTCGCCCCAAATGGTTTCAAATAACAACTGCTGTAAAGCTGAGCTCACCATAGGGCCTCGCCAAATTGCCGGCACATCTGAATCAATTAAATAGCCAATTGACATGGTTTTTAAGCCAAACTTTTCAATAGGCAGAATTTTTTTCTGTTCACTAATTTCGGCTCTACCTGAAATGCCTAACATTCGGGGCTGCGTTGGGCCATAAATATCGGCATCTAATAGCCCAACTTTGAGCCCTAATTGGCTTAAGGCCAGTGCCAAATTAACGGCAACACTGGATTTTCCTACCCCGCCTTTACCAGAGCCCACAACAATCATATTTTTAATGCCTGCAATGGCCTGAACTTGAGGCAAAATTTGATGCGTTGCAATACGCCAAGTGATGCTAAAATTTGCGGGCAATGTGTATTGCTCAGCTAACTGCATTCTTATGTTTTCTTGGACCCATAATGGCACAGGGTAATTAAACCTAAGTTTTGCCACTAGCTTGCTTTCTATGATTAATTTAGCGACTTTATTTAAGCCTTTTCTACTAAACGGATCGAAAAAATTCTCTAAACTATTTTCCAAAATATCGGGTAAAATATTAGGCAAGATGATATTGGGTGGGTTTGGGTTATTCATAAAGTAAGCTCAATCAACTATCACTATAAATACAATAAATTATATAATTTTAGGCTATTTTAACATAACTATCATATAATAAATAGTTAACTAAATATTGGATAAATCACCGCATGCATACAAACACGTCTTCTGAACGCCAAATTTTAGTCACCAGTGCCTTGCCTTATGCAAATGGATCCATACATTTAGGCTACATGTTAGAAACCATTCAATCTGATATTTGGGTTCGCTTTCAAAAATTAAGATTAATTTCTTGTTATCATATTTGTGGCACCGATGCACACGGTACCCCTATTATGATTCGGGCACAAAAAGAACAGATAACACCAGAAGCTTTAGTTCAAAGGCTCAACCAAGAACAAAAACAAGATCTCCACGATTTTCATATTGCCTTTGATCAATTTTATACAACCCATTCTCCTGAAAATCAAGAACTGGCTAATGCTATCTATGCCAAATTAAAAACAAATGGCGATATCGTTACCAAAACCATTGAACAAGCTTATGATCCCATTGAAAATATGTTTTTACCCGATAGATTTGTCAAAGGAAACTGTCCAAAATGTGGGGCCCCAGATCAATATGGCGACAACTGTGAAGCCTGCGGTGCAACGTATGCGCCAACAGAATTAAAAAATCCTGTCTCCAGCTTATCAGGCGCCACCCCAGTTTTAAAAAAAACGGATCATGCCTTTTTTAAATTAGAACATTACAGCGAAAAACTTAAAAATTGGACCCAAAATGGCCATCTTCATTCTGCCATTAGCAATAAATTAGGAGAATGGTTTGAAGCAGGCCTAAAATCTTGGGACATTACCCGAGATGCCCCTTATTTTGGCTTTCCTATTCCTGGATTAGTCGATAAATATTTTTATGTTTGGTTAGACGCCCCTATTGGCTACATGGCCAGTTTTAAACATTTTTGTGATAAAAATGCGCTCGACTTTAATGCCTACTGGCGTCAAGATAGCACCGCCGAGCTTTATCATTTTATTGGTAAAGACATTGTGTATTTTCATGCTTTATTTTGGCCCGCTATGTTAATGGGGGCTAACTTTAGAACACCCACTGCTATTTTTGCCCATGGCTTTTTAACGATTAATGGCCAAAAAATGTCTAAATCTCGAGGGACATTTATTACGGCAAGACAATATTTAAACCATCTTCACCCCGATTATTTGCGCTACTATTTTGCGGCAAAATTAAGCAGCGGTATCGATGATATTGACTTAAATTTTCAAGATTTCATACAACGTGTTAATGCAGATTTAATCAATAAATTCGTCAACATTGGCAGCCGTTTAGGGGCCATCTTAACCAAACAATTTGAAGGAAAACTCAGCGCACATTTAGATAAACCTGAACTATACGATCAATTTGTTCAACAGGCCCAATCTATTGCCCTTGGGTTTGAAACACGTGAATATCATAAAGCCATACGCGAAATTATGGCATTGGCCGATATCGCCAATCAATATATCGACCAAGAAAAACCTTGGGCCTTAATTAAAAATCCCGAGACCCATGATAAAGCTCAAGCAGTTTGTACGCTAGGCTTAAATTTATTTAAAATTTTAGCCACTTATTTAAAACCTGTGGTTCCGAGTTTAGTCTTAAAAATTGAAGCCTTTTTTAATCAAGGCGAATTGAATTGGGAAAACTTAGCCGAGCCTATTTTAAATAAAACCCTTAACCCTTTTACCCCACTATTCTCCCGTATCGAAGCAAAACAGGTAGACTTAATGATGCAAGAAGCAAAAACAGAAACAGAAATAACCATACAGCCAATAACCGCGCCTACTATAGAGCCTACTATAGAGCCTATTGAACCGCTTATCACGATAGACGACTTTAGCAAAATTGATTTGCGTGTTGCAAAAATCATTCAGGCCGAAGCCATCCCTGAAGCCGATAAACTCTTAAAGTTAACTTTAGATATAGGCGAAGGCAGATATCGCCAAGTTTTTGCGGGCATTAAATCTGCCTATACGCCAGAATCGCTTCTGGGAAAATTTACCGTCATGGTCGCCAATTTAGCCCCTAGGAAAATGCGTTTTGGCCTATCTGAAGGCATGATTTTAGCGGCCAAGAGCCCTAATGAGTCTGGATTATATATTTTAGAACCACATGAAGGTGCAAAACCAGGTATGCGCCTACAATAAAAATGAATTTACCGTTAATTGATCAAATTAATGCTGCCTTGCCACAAACTCAGTGTGAAAAATGCGGATACCCAGGCTGTTTACCTTATGCCACTGCGATTGTGACACAAGGGGTGGACATTAACCGCTGTCCGCCTGGTGGGCAAGCATTAATTGATCAAATTTCTGAATTCACTGGGCGACCTAAAGTCGCCCCTTATTATCCTACCCCACCCAAGCAAATAGCTAAAATTAATGAAGATAATTGCATCGGGTGCATGTTATGTATTAAAGCCTGCCCTGTTGATGCCATTATAGGCGCATCTAAACAGCTGCATACGGTTTTAAGCTCAAGCTGTACTGGATGCGAATTATGTTTGCCACCTTGCCCCACCAGCTGTATTGAATTTTATCCTGTTGATTCAAATTCAAATTTAAATTCAAATTTAGCCAAAAAAAAGCTTTATCAAACCCGTTATGAATCTAAACAGCTTCGTGAAGAAAAAAATTTACAACTGAAATTAAAAAAACATTTTGCCCTAACCGACATTCAGACCATTCAAGATAAGCTCGCCAACATCTTAAAGCCGAAAAATCATGACGCCCCTTAATATAAAAAAAATATTTGCCATTTTAGAAAAGCAAAACCCTGCTCCCAAAACAGAATTGCTTTATACTTCTGTATTTGAATTATTAATTTCTGTTATCTTATCTGCTCAAGCAACCGATATTTCAGTCAATAAAGCCACTCGATTATTATACCCTATCGCCAATACTCCCGAAAAAATACTCGCCTTAGGAGAAGCAGGATTAATACTTTATATAAAAAGCATTGGGCTCTATCCTACTAAAGCCAAAAACATCATCAAAACTTGCGCTATTTTAATTCAAGCCTATAACAGCCAAGTACCCAATGATCGCAAAGCCCTAGAAGCCTTGCCTGGCGTGGGGCGAAAAACCGCCAATGTGGTATTAAATACGGCTTTTGGGCACCCTACTATCGCTGTAGACACGCATATATTACGTATTTCTAATAGAATAGGCTTAGCCAATGCTAAAACTCCCCTAAAAGTAGAACAGCAATTACTGGGGATTATTCCTAAAAAATATCTTAACAATGCACACCATTGGTTGATTTTACATGGACGTTATATTTGTAAAGCCAGAAAACCCGATTGTGCGGATTGTAAGATTAATAAATATTGTGATTATTACAACGTAAATAAAATAAAATAAAATAAAATAAAATAAAATAAAATAAAATAAAATAAAATAAAAGAGAATAAATATTATGTTTGGTCAAGACATTCAGGCACTTAGAACCGTTTATTTTGATGCCTGGGAAAAATTCAATCAACAGGCTATTTTAAGCCCGCTTGAACATATTATTACTCAAGCCATTTCCACCCATCCAGAATATCATGACTTTTTTTCTGACCGAAAAAATGTAAACCATACTCTAACTCACTCAGATGGCACCCCCCATTTTTTTCACTTAGGCTTACATGTTGCTTTAGGAGAACAACTCCAAGCCGACAGACCAAAAGGCATAAAGAAAATTTATACTAAATTAATGGGCTTATATTTTGACCCCATAGAAGTTGAGCATAAAATGATCCACTGTTTAATGGCCTTTTTAGTTGAATCGGCTCAACACCCAAATCAGCCCAATGAAAAAAACTACTTAGCCAAACTTGAGAAACTGATATGTTAGAGAACATAAGCTCTGAGCTAAATCATTTTATAGAAAGCTCCCGCAATGTGATGCCTTTATTATTAAAAATAATCGGGGCATTATGGGGCTTTAATTTATTAAACTGGGCAACGGGATCCCGATTTAATTTATTAGGACTCATCCCTAGAAAAAAATACGGCCTACCTGGTATTATTTTTTCCCCTATTTTACATGCTGATTTTACCCATTTATTATTTAATACCTTACCTTTTTTTGCTTTAAGCTTATTTATTTTATCCGTTGGGGTAAAACAATATATTCAAGTCACGTTTATTATTTGGATTGTTCAGGGTTTGTTGGTTTGGTTGTTTGCTCGAAGAGGCAATCATATTGGGGCCAGCGGCGTCATTTCTGGCTACTTTGCTTTTGTCTTAGCCCAAGCCATTGATAAGCCTTCTGTGACCACTTTATTTGTCGGGGGCATTGCTTTATATTATTTTGGGGGGATTTTACTGAGTTTATTTCCTAGCGAAGAACGCGTTTCCTGGGAAGGGCATTTATTTGGTTTTTTAGCCGGTATTTTATCTGTTGTATTATTATCAGCTTTAAAACTTTAATGATTTAAAATTTAACTTATCCCGGTTTTAGTTTTGATTGGTCTACGCCTAAATCTTCTTCTTGATGTGCTGCAGGAGAAACAGAAACAGCAGAAGTGGCTCCAAATATAACAGGAAGCGGCGCAGCTAGTTCGAGGGCTCCTGCTGCTTTTAATATTTCAACGATTTCGGTGTGGCCATATTTTTTAGCATAGCTCAGTGCATTCCAACCATCTGGGTCTGTTTCGTTTACATTTGCGCCAGCTGTAACTAACATCTTAATGATTTCTTCATTGCCATGTAGACTAGCAAGCATCCATACACTCCAGCCATACTTTCCCTTTTCGTTTAAATTAGCAGCATCATGTCCAAGTCCAAGTCCAAGTAAAATCTTAATGATTTCGTCATTGCCATTTTCACTAGCAAGCATCAGTGCACTGTGGTTATTTCTGTCCCTGTCTTTTACATTAGCACCCGCTGCAAGCAAAATTTGAACAATTTCGGTGTGGCCATAACCAATAGCAATCATCAGCGCACTCTGGCCACTTGTTGGTTCTATTTCGTTTACATTCGCTTCACGTGAAAGCAAAGCCCTAACCAGGTTGGCATCACCATTTTCACTAGCAAGCATCAGTGCGCTCCTTCCAGTTGGGTCTATTTCGTTTACTACATTCGCGCCAGCTGAAAGCAAAGCACTAACCACGTTGGCATGACCACGGTCAATAGCAAGCATCAGTGCGCTCCTTCCACTTCGGTCTATTTCATTTACCTTTACACCCATGCCATTCCTACCAGGTTGCTCTTTCGCCGCAAGCAACTGTTTAACAACTTCAACATGGCCATTCATACTTGCGTACATAAGTGAGGTATACCCAAGTTTATCTATGTTGTTTATAGATGCACGAGCTTTAATCAAAGATTGAACAATTTTGGCATGGCCATTTTTACTGGCATGCATCATTGCGGTAAGCCCATTTTTGTCTTTTTTGTTTGGATTAGTACGTGATTTAATCAAAAGTTGAACTGTTTCGGTATGGCCATTTTTACTCGCATGCATCATTGCGTTAAGGCCATCGTTGTCCCTTTCTTTTAAATTAGCCCCCGCTTCAAGCAAAATTTTAACAATTTCGGTATGACCATTTTGAGCCGCCATCATCAGTATATTAACTCTATCTTGGTTCTTTTTTGTTACATCTGAACCTAATTTAATTAAAAACTTAACCGTTTCAATATGGCCATATTTACTAGCAAACATCAGCTCATTCTGAAAAGAAGGGAAAGATTTGTCTAACTCGGCGCCGCATGCAAATAAAACCTTAATGATTTCGGTATGGCCATATACGCTAGCTTTCATGAGTGCTTCTTTGAATCTCAAGGCACTTTTATCTAAACTGCTTAATCCAATCCCTCTTAAAATAGATGCAATAAACCCATCCTTAAAATCGAGTAAAATTTTAACACTTTCAAGATCCCCCATAACGACAGAGAGCAGGAGATTATCGAACCCTCTACTATTTTCCTTCTTCATTGATTTTTTTAATGCATTATTAGATAGGCTTTTAATAGCGCGGAGCAATCTTTCATCATTCGTTGTTGATAATAATTCTATAGAAAAAACCGTGTTATTGATTCGTTTATCTTCCAATGAGCTAAAAATAATGGGCGCCAACTCAGCAGAACTTACTTCAAAATAATATTCTTTTTTACCATTTAATTTATTAATATCGACAAAATGCCATATTTTTTTCTGAAAATCAAAAGTCAACTCCACCGCATGATTATCTGATCCTAATAAAAATGCAATCTCTTCATCTGGCTTTAAGTGTCCCTTTTCCTTTGCCTCTTCTAAAATTTTTTGAACAGACTCTAAATATTCTACCAGCTCTTGTTGATTTAAAGCCAAGACTCCCGCAGTATCGTATTTTATTTCTTTATTTGCATCTATTAATGCTTGTGATGCGGTCAAAGGATATTGACTTTTTTTATCCGACTGATTAATGGTTCTTCCCAAAATACCACTGGACTTGATTTGGTCCTGGTGCAATGCCACCATTTGACAAAATGCATGTATTTCTAATGATTCTAGATTGGAAAGAGGGAGTTCATGGCCTGCCTTTAGTGCTTCCTTTCGCGCTGCATACCCAGCCATTATCTCTTCTTTAAGGCTTTGTACGGTGTTTCCTGGTATATCCAAATACTCAGATATCCCATCTAAACGATGGTAAAATTCATTTTCTTGTTTTTTACCTGTCACACGAGCCTGAGCTAACATGGAGGAAAAACCACAACAAACTCCCGCCTCACTCATTTCAGGGAAAAAGGAACGAACCAAATTTATTAGGTTACGGTGAGTCAGTTTCTTTAGTATTGGTGCAGCACCACTTGAATCTGCCATAAATACACCTATCAAAATAAAATGATAAATTCAGAACTCATGATATAAGTTAGTGGCATGTCTGGCTAAAATTTTCAAGTGTTTTTTATAATGCCCCTCATCCCTGAGGGGAGATCTTTACTAAGAACTCAGCTTACTGTTTTGGTTTTTTCGCTTTAGGCGCACCAGCAGCAGAAAAAGTAACTGCCACTGATTCAGCCGCCGCCGCGTCTTCTACAAGCTCTTCTACAAGCTCTACTTTGCGTTTTTGGCCACGAACCTGATTTACCGCACTTGACATCCAGCTACTGGCCCTAGCACTAAATGTCACCGCCACAGGTTCTGCCGCCGCTTTTTCAGCACGTGAAAGCGAGGCTTGTACCTGATTTGAAGCATACCAATCCGATCTCACATAATCGGCGATTATGCCTAAAACTGTCGTTGGTAATCCTGGTAAATGCTGTTCTTCTTTTTGAGCATAAACGCCTAAACTTTTAAATACTTCACGCATTTCTAAGTCAAAATTCGAAAGCGCACGCTCATAATCTTGCATTAAGGCAAGCCTGTTTTTATCATTTTTAGACAGTTCTGCCATCTCCATCATTTTAGGGATGGGTAATTTTAAAAATTGATAGGAATCTGACATAACTTGTTGAAAAATCGGGGCGAAAAAACCTAACTCTTCTGCCCTTTGCGTTCGAAAATAGCCATATGCCGCAAGTTGACCTACAACCATGGCCATTGCTACTCTCCGACCGCTTCTTAGCTGATCTGGGGTTTTCGTTAGAAATTTTAGCATAAACGCAGGGGCATTTTTTCTCATCAAATTTTGATACAAAGAGCTAGAAGCAATAGCACTATTAACAGAACAAGAGAAAACAAGGGACAAAAAATACTGGAAGGCAACTGCATCTGTACGGGTTAAACGATCTAAAAAAGGAATTTTTCCCGCTAAAGATTTTGGCTTTAATTCTGCGCGTTTCTCTTGTGATAGCGCATGAAGCAAACAAAAAACCATATCCCTGTGGCCCTCACCTTGTCGAATTGATAAGGAAAAAGCGGTATCACCCTGTGCATTCACCGCATGTATGTTAGCCCCTGCTTTAATTAACAGCTGGACTAATGCAAAATGATTATGCCTTGCCGCCAATATCAGTGCGGTATTGCCTTCAATGTCTGTGGCTTCTAGCTGAACCGATTCTGATTCTATAAAATGCTGTATTACTTGAATGTCTCCCGCTACAGCAGCCATTAATAATGCATCATTATTCATATTCATAGCTAAGTCCATAATATCATACCTCTTTTTTATTTATAAAAAAATTAACCCAGTTTTGCTTGTTTACTTGGGCATTGATCTGGATCTTGATCTTCGCCCTCTTCGTCTGCTCTGCGGCGTTTGGCGCTAGCGCTAAATGTGATGGCCATAGGAACGGCCGCTGTTTTTTCCTGATTTGAAGCATACCAATCAGGCCTCAAATAATCAGCGATTATCCCCAAAATTACTGTTGGCAATGCTGGCAAATGCTTTTGTTTTTTAGCGACTTCGCCTATTTTTGCATCAAAATCAGAAACGGCGCCATTATAAGCATTTAACCTTTCAATGATGCGCACCATATCGCGTTTTTCATTCGACATTTTTGGCATCATCTCGTAACCCATTCCAGCCAATTGAAGTTCGAGCATTTGTACCTGCGCGATTTGTTCAAAATCAGACTTTTTAGATAAATCATGACGAAAATAGGCGACCATGGCCAATTTACAAACAAATCCTAATTTTGAGATTTGATTTAAACCCTTAAATATAACATTTGCCATTTTAGGAAAAAATCTATGTGCCGCATGAGAAGCCAATTGAGACGTAAATAAATCTGAAAGCGTTGGAAATAAAAATTGTAAGGTAACGCGATCCACCTCTTTTATCTGTGCCAAAAGGGGCAATACCTGCCTCAAGAAAAAATTAGGGGTAATCGCCTTTCTTTCTTCTGGTGACATGGCGTTCAATATAGCAAAAGCTGCCTCAGGATTCTCCCCTTGGATTGCCAATAATAATGCTCTGTTTTTTTCTGATTGCGTTCGTGCAACTGCACCCATACCTAAATCCACAAGACAACACCTCTTTTTACTCATAAAAAACAAGTGTTATCATAACTGTTTATTTAAAAAAGACAAGCTAAGAAAAGCTAATACAAGTGCGAATCAGACAAACGGTAGCAATTGGCCGACAGATGGTAAACAAATACTTATATATATTATATATATTATATATATTTATATTAAAATTAATAAAAAAGCTTGATTTCAACTCGACGATTTTTGGCTCTGCCTGCTTTATTTTGTGGTGCAATAGGCTTTGCATCGCCATAACCTCTTGCTTCAATTAAACTAGGTGTAACACCTCTGAAAACCAAATAATCTTTTACATTCCAAAGTCGACGATTAGCCAGCAGTCGATTATCGCTGTAACCGCCAACCCTATCGGCATGCCCTCCTAATTCAATTTTACTGATGCTGTTATCATTTGAAATATAGCGGATGATCACATCTAGCTTTTCTTTATTTTCTACTGAAAGCATCGCGCTTCCTGAGGCAAAATACAAGCGCATTACTTTTAGCGATTCAAAATCATAAGGTATCATTTGTGTGACACAAAGCTGATATTTCTCTTGCGCCTCTCTAAACCCGACTGCTGAAACAATCTGCGGCAGGGCCGCATTTGTATTAAAATTAGCATCAGGGAAAATAATACTTTTACCTGATGCTAACACTTGAAATAATTGCGCTGTATTTAAATTTAAAAAAATATTATTTTTTTCTTTGTTTTTAGATTTATCAGGAACAAAAGAAGATAATACAACTTCTTGGTCATCATTAATAATAAACGAAAATCGACCTAAAATGCTCGTGCTTCCCGAATCCACCCAATCTGGATTTTTAGCGGATAAAATCCACTCTTGTTTTTGGCCAGCGCCTAACTCCAGCTTCGAAAGTAATCTTAAGCTAAAACTTAAGGCTAAACCTGATTTTTTAATAAATAAGGCTTTACCCACGCCTTCGATGTCATACACTATTTCACATTGAGAGGCACTTGCGTGTGTTGTCCATTTATTTTCATAATTTTCGACTATGTCTGCAAAAGTACACCCAGGTATCAAAGCAATGCTCAACATGCTTATTTTATTAAGTTTATTAAAAAATTTTTTCAGCATTTGCTTCATTTTGAATACTTAGCTCTAATTTATTTGAGAAAATAGCTGATTTAAGTTACTATCTTTTACTGTCTTTTTTAAATTTAGTTTAAATTTGTGATTTAAGTAAGGTTTTATGAAATTCACTCTAAATAAGCCTGATGACTGGCATATACACCTAAGAGAAGGCGAAGCCCTTTACCGAACGGTTTATGACGCAGCACGTCAATTTAATCGTGTCATGGTTATGCCTAATTTAAGCAGCCCTGTGACTTCTGTGGCTAAAGCCCTTGCCTACCAAAGTCAAATTTTAGAAACCCTGGATAAATTAATAGCCTTACACCCCCTAGAGGCCGATACGCTTCAAAACTTCAGTCCCTTAATGACACTCTATTTAACACAAAATTTAGCCCCCTCTGAGTTAGTTTTAGCCAAAAACAGTGGCATTATCCATGGTATCAAGCTCTATCCTATGGGGGCCACGACTTTATCAGAGCATGGGGTAAATAATATCCAAAAACTTGGCCCTATTTTTGAAAAAATGCAAATGCTGGGCTTAGTGTTACAAATTCATGGCGAAGTGACCGGCCCTGATGTCGATATCTTTGATAAAGAAAAAATATTTATTGAAACTGAACTCGCCTATTTAGTGAAAAATTTTCCTAAACTGAAAATTGTGTTAGAACATATTACCACTCAAGAAGCGGTCGATTTTATTGTATCCACCCCCAGTCATATTGCGGCGACCATTACGCCACATCACTTACTGATTAATCGTAATAGTATGTTTTACAAGGGCATTCGTCCCCATTATTATTGCTTACCCGTAGCCAAACGAAAACATCACCAAGAAAAATTACTTTGGGCGGCCACTTCAGGCAATCCAAAATTTTTCCTTGGAACTGATTCTGCGCCTCATGCCCAAAATAAAAAAGAAAGTCCCTGTGGGTGCGCGGGTATTTACTCTGCCCATGATGCTTTAGCTTATTATGCAATGGCTTTCGATCAAGTACGCAAAATAGCGCAATTAAATGATTTTGCGACAAAATTTGGCGCTGAATTTTATAACCTACCTGTTCAGAACAGTTGCCCTATTACGCTAATAAAAAAAGAACACAAAATACCTGAACAATTAACTTTAACAAAGCAAGATAATGTTATTCCGTTTATGGCGGGAGAAATGCTCAGCTGGGATTTAATATAATAAGATGAAAACTGTACAATATATTCGTGAACGTTTTAGAGGCTTTTTGCCTATTGTCGTCGATGTAGAAACAGGCGGAATAGATAGCCGACGAGATGCATTGCTTGAGATTGCCATGGTCAGCTTACATATGGATGAAATGGGCAAATTGAGTCCAGATGCCTTATTTCATGAGCATGTGATCCCTTATGAAGGCACGCGCCTTGATCCTAAAAGTTTGGCTTTTAATAAAATTGATCCCTATCATCCTTTTAGATTGGCTAAAACAGAAAAAGAGGCCTTAACGTCTTTGTTTCAAGAAATTAAAATCTTAAAAAAAGAACACCGTTGCTCTCATGCTGTTCTGGTCGGGCATAATGCCTGGTTTGATTTAGGGTTTATTAATGAAGCTGCAGCGAGGCACAAGCTTAAAAGCCCTTTTCATGCTTTTACTTCTTTTGATACGGCAACACTGAGCGCGTTGGTATATGGACAAACTGTCTTACCTAAAGCCCTAATGGCAGCAGGTATCGGCTACAATGCAGATGAAGCACATAGCGCCATTTACGACGCTATGCGAACAGCAGAATTATTCTGCACTATTGTCAATAACAATAATTAGTCTTCGTAACGACCACGACCGCCGCCGCCGAATCCACCACGATCGCCACCACGGCCACCGCCAAATCCACCGCGATCACCACTTGGACGACCACCTGGACCACCTGGACGACCACCACCAGTGCTACCACCGCGATCATCTTCTTTAGGCGAATTAGCTAAGTTAACACGAATTTGACGTGTTAAAAATTGCATGTTGTTTAAAGCAAGCGATTTAGTTGCAGCGTCTTCATCGGCAAATGTCACAAATGCAAAACCACGAGGTTTGCCACTAGCTCTGTCAACAGGAATGTGGATATTGGCGATTTCACCAAATTCTGCACATAAAGTCTGAAGGTCAGTTTTAGAAGCGGTAAAAGCTAAATTGCCGATGTAAATTTGATTACGCATAAATGTAAAGTCCTAAAAATAATAAAAGAAACAGTAACTAAAACACCGAGTGCTCTCAGTTACCTAGTTGAAATTATAATCTTTTGATCCAAACAACGCAAGTGGGAAATTTAAACGGGACTTTAGAAGCCAGCTTGGTGAAATTAGCACCAAGCTGGGAAGATAAACATAATAAAATCAGTCGCTTATAAAAATCAAGCGCTTAATTTAACCTTGATTTATAAAGCATCTGCGTTGGCTTCTAAATATCTTGCCACCCCTTCAGGATTGGCACGCATGCCCACATCGCCTTTTTGCCAGCCTGCAGGACAAACCTCTCCATGTTCTTCATGAAATTGAAGGGCATCTACTAAACGCAATAATTCGTCTATATTTCGACCCAGTGGTAAATCATTGACGAGTTGAGCCCTGACCATGCCTTTTTTATCTAAGATAAAAGCGCCTCTAAAAGCCACGCCGGCTTCAGGATGCTCAACGCCATAGGCTTGACAAATACTATGATTAATATCAGCAACCAAAGTATAATTTACCTTACCTATGCCCCCTTGATGAATAGGCGTATTTCTCCAGGCCAAATGACTGAATTGTGAATCAATAGACACTGCCATGACTTCTACATGACGTTTTTTAAATTCAGGTAGGCGTTTATCTAAAGCAATTAACTCAGAAGGACACACAAAGGTAAAATCTAAAGGATAGAAAAATACGAGGGCATATTTATCCTCCATGGCTTCTGATAAATTAAAATTATTGACTATTTCACCATTGCCTAATACTGCTGCTGTGGTGAAATCGGGTGCCTTACGGCCAACTAAAATACTCATGTTTATCCTTTATTTATTTGTTTATATTAATTAATAAAATTTTATAAGCGCTAACTTTAAACTTTATTGTGCCATAACAAAGTTAACTTGTTCTTGTACCACACCCGCTTGTTCCAACATCGTGTGCAACTCCCCACTTTCATACAGCTCAGTGGCAATATCACAGCCACCAATTAATACGCCATTAAGATATAACTGGGGGAAAGTTGGCCAATTAGCATAGCCTGGGAGCGCTTGGCGAATATCTGGGTTTTCTAAAATATTCACGAAAGCAAAATTTGCACGAGATAATTTAAGCATTTGGGCTACTTGGGCAGAAAAGCCACATTGAGGGAACTGTGGTGTGCCTTTCATATAAAGCAACAAACTATGTGTTTTTATTTGATTTTTAATTTTTTCCAAGACATCTGAGTCACCTGACTTATCTACACGCATTTTAATTTTTCCTTTTTTAAATTTTATTTTAAAATTTTACTTTAAAATTTTTATATTAAAATTTTTATATTAAATTTAGATATAATTATACTGGATTTTGAGCCCACTAACTAGGGTTAAAATACCTATTGAATATAATTCTAGAGCAATTTAGACTAACCATGACCTATCTATGTATTACTATGCATTATTTTCTATTACTTTGGAGCACCTAAATAAATGACTTTTACGCTTCCCCCCTTACCCTATGAATTAGATGCCTTACAACCCATTATTTCCCGTGAAACCCTTGAGTTTCATTATGGCAAACATCATCAAACTTATGTTGATAAACTAAATTTATTGCTTCCTACGACTGAATTTGCCCCCCTAACGCTAGAACAAATTATACTCAAGGCCTCTCCTGGTCCTATTTTTAATAATGCTGCTCAAGTATGGAACCATACTTTTTATTGGCATTGCTTAAGTCCTAATGGCCAAAAAGGCCAAAAAGGCCCTACTGGAGATTTATTGGCCGCCATAGAAAAAACATGGGGAAGCTTTGACTTATTTAAAGCAAAATTCACCGAAACGGCCATCAATACTTTTGGATCTGGCTGGGCTTGGTTAGTGAAGCAGTCTGATGGAAGTTTAGCCATTACCTCGACTTCTAATGCTGGCGTACCTATGACACAAAATCAAAAAGCCTTGCTCACCGTCGATGTGTGGGAACATGCTTACTATATAGACTATCGTAATGCTCGCCCCAAATATGTTGAAGCCCTTTGGGAAATTATTCATTGGGATTTTGTGAACCAGCAATATCATCAATAACACCCTCATCATAATGATATGCTCAAGGCCGGTAGGGACACTGGCTTTTTAATCTAATAGCATCATATTAAGGGCATATATAGCATGAGCGATTACACTGAAAAAAGTGCCTTTAAACTATTAACAAACCCTATTTATCTAGATTCACCTGAATATCAGGAAGTTGAAACTTATCTTCAGAAAACCCATTCGACGGAAATTAAGCTATTTATTGATACTGTGTACAATAAGCTTTATTCTTTTCAGACAAAAAAGGAATTAGGCGCGGCCTTCGAATGCTTTAAGCTTACAGGGAATATGGCGCTGAATCTCTCTGAAAGAACCATGATGACCGTAACAACCCCACTGGATTCTCCAGAACATACCCTTAACGATGTAAAAGCCTCCCTCTCATTAAATAGTACGTTTATTCAGGAGCTCAAAAAAGAGTTAGATAATAACTTTGCAGCGCGAATGTATTTTGAAACGCCGGCAAGACAATATAAAAAAAAATCACCTGGCTTTTTCTCTTGCTTTGGATGCTGCAGCAGCCGCGCTAGTGCTGCAGAAAACTTAAATCGAAAAACCCCTCATGTGGCATGGGCAAAGTACACATAATAGGGGGCTTACTGGGTGCTGATCCCGCGCTTGTAGATGCACTTTTAATCTTAATTCTTTTATGTTAATTTAAATTAATTAATTAATTAACTTAGATTAAATTAGATTAAATTAGGAGTTTCTATATCATGAGCGATAATTCTCAAATAACTGCGTTTACACTATTAACCAATCCTGATTATCTGAACTCAGATAAATATCATGAAGTCATGCATTATTTTGAAAAAAAATATTCGACGGAAATTATCCTGTTTATTAATACTATCTATAATAAGCTTGATTCTTTTCAGACAAAAGAAGAATTAAAAGCGGCTTTCGCCTGCTTTAGACCTGAAGGGCGAAATGGCCTCAGTCTCACTCATGAAGACATGATGTCAGTAGTAGCGCCATTTGATTCTGAAGCGCATACCCTTGAGGAAGTGAAAAAACGCCTCTCATTAAACAGTGACTTTATTCGTGCAATCAAAAAAGATTTAAACCAAGACTTTTTAAGTCGGCACCGTTTTGACGTTCCACCCATGGCACCTCAGAAAAAATCATCGGGCTTTTTCTCTTGTTTTGGATGCAGCAGTGAGGATGCTTCAGCTCAAAGCCCAAGCACCCCTCACGCTCATAAAAATAAAAAAGCGTAAACGTTTACTGTTTACGCTTTTTTCTTATTGGGTAAATCGGTAACCGTTCCTTCTGCCACTTCTGTTGCTAAGGCAATGGTTTCAGATAAAGTAGGATGAGGATGAATGGTTAAAGAAATATCCTCTGCTTCACAACCCATTTCAATGGCTAAGCCCACTTCACCAATTAAATCACCCGCATGGGGGCCTACAATACCGGCACCTAAAATGCGATGTGTTTTTTTATCATAAATCATTTTAGTCAGACCTTCATCGCGACCTAAGCATAAAGCTCGGCCTAATGCAGCCCAAGGGAAAACGCCAATCTCTACTTCAATATTTTGCGCCTTAGCTTCTGCTTCCGTTAGCCCTACCCAAGCTACTTCTGGATTGGTATAAGCCACATTAGGAATGCATTTAGGCTCAAAATAATGTTTCTTGCCCGCAATCACTTCGGCAGCCACTCGGCCCTCAGGAATAGCCTTGTGCGCTAACATAGGTTGACCCACAATATCGCCTATGGCAAAAATATGGGGCACATTTGTGCGCATTTGATTGTCTACAGGAACAAAGCCTCTAGAATCTACTGTTACGCCTGCTTTATCTAAACCTAAAGATAATCCATTGGGCTTACGACCCACTGAACTTAAGACCCCATCAAAACGTTCTGGTTTTTTAGGTGCCTTGTCGTCGCCTTCAAATGTCACCCAAATGCCATCGGGTTTTGCTTCTACTTTGGTTACTTTAGTATTGACCCAAATATTTTCATATTGTGGCTTCACAAATTTATGCACAACATTCACTAAGTCTTTGTCTACCCCTGGCAAAATAGAAGGGGTTAATTCTACGACGTTAATTTGGCTGCCCAAAGCTTGATACACACAAGCCATTTCCATGCCAATTATCCCCCCGCCTATGACCAACATTCTTTTAGGGACAGAACGCAGCTCTAAGGCACCAGTAGAATCAAATATTCTGGGATCATTAGGCAAAAAGGGTAAGTTAATCACACTGGATCCAGCTGCAATAATCGCCTTTTCAAATTGAATTTGGCTTAGCTCAACCCCTGCTTTATCTTTTATGCTCAAGGTATTAGGCGAAGTAAATTCGGCCGATCCGGTTACCACGGTTACTTTACGCATTTTAGCCAATTGTGCTAAACCGCCTGTTAAGCGCGATACGGTTTTGTCTTTAAATTCACGGACTTTATTAAAATCTATATTAGGCTTACCAAAATCAATGCCCATTTCACTAAAATGCTTTGTGTCGGTAACCAGTTCGGCTACATGTAATAATGCTTTAGAAGGAATACAACCTACGTTTAAACATACTCCGCCTAAACTGCTGTAGCGCTCGACTAAGACCACGCCTTCGCCTAATAAATCGGCCGCTCTAAATGCCGCCGTATAGCCCCCTGGACCTGAGCCTATTACCACTACTTTTGCTGATATATTTTTAACTGTCATAATCCACCAAGATAAATTAATAAAAAAAATAAAAATTAAAGCAACAATTTACGAATGTCTTGTAATTGTTTCGCCACATGTACAATAAACCTGGCTGCCTCTGCGCCATCTATGACCCGATGATCGTAAGATAAAGACAAAGGTAAGCATTTTCTAGGAACAAAACTGCCTGTTTTGTCATCCCAAACCGGTTTAATTTGCGTTTTTGAAATGCCCAAAATAGCCACTTCGGGTGCATTAATAATTGGCGTAAACAAGGTTCCGCCAATGCCCCCTAAACTCGAGATGCTAAAGCACCCGCCCTGCATATCTTGCCCGGTCAGTTTTCCTTCACGGGCTTTTTGGCTTAATATCCCTAGATCAGATGCCAAATCGAATAAGCTTTTGGTATCGGCCTGTTTTACGACCGGAACGACTAAGCCATTTGGGGTGTCTACCGCCACACCCACATTGATATATTTTTTTAAAATTAAGTCTTCGCCATTTTTAGATAAAGACGCATTAAATTGGGGATAGGCTTTTAAAGCAGAAACCACTGCTTTAATAATAAACACCAAAGGCGTGAGCTTAAGATTGCGCTTTTGTGCTTCAGCTTGATTTTCTTGTCTAAATAATTCTAACTCGGTTACATCGCTTTCTTCAAATTGCGTCACATGGGGAATTTTCACCCAATTACGATGCAAATTAGCGGCCGTTAATTTTTTAATGCGCGAAAGTGGCTTAGATTCAACTGCTCCAAACTTACTAAAATCAATATCTAGATCTGGGGCCACAAATAAGCCAGAGCCTGAGTTTACGCCCGGAAGACCAGATTGCCCCGTCATAATGGCTTTGACAAATTGAAAAACGTCGCTGCTGACAATGCGATTTTTTCTGCCTGTGCCCATTACTTTAGTTAAATCGACCCCCAGTTCACGTGCCACCCGTCTGGTTGCAGGGCCCGCATAAATATCGCTGGAAATAGTCAAATTTGTTTTGAGGATTTCTGGTTTTATTTCTGGTTTTATTTCTACAGGTATATCTGAAGACTCGAGCTCTGAAGACTCGAGCTCTAAAGATATAATTTTATCACCCTGAGAAACTTTAGAATTCAAGCTAACATGCACTGATTTGACTATGCCCGAATGTGTACTCGGGATATCCATGGCGGCTTTATCTGTTTCTAAAGTAATGAGTGTGGCTTCTTTTTTAATCACATCACCTGGCTTAACAGCGAGTTCAATCACCAGAACATTTTTATATTCCCCAATGTCAGGGACGATAATGTCTATTATATTCATGTTCGCCAACTTAACTTCCCCTTTCTGCTGGAATATTCAGGCCGTAGCTTTGAATTGCTTTCTCTAAAACAGCCTTATCTAAATCGCCTTGAGCAACCAACGCTTTTAAAGCCTGATAAACAACATGATATTTATCTACCTCAAAAAAAGAACGAAGCCTTTCTCTGGTGTCACTGCGCCCAAACCCATCTGTGCCTAAAACATAATAAGGCTTGCTTATAAATTGTCGAATACCTTCTGCATATAATTTCATATAATCTGTAGCAATGATCACAGGCCCAATCGTTTGATTTAAACAGGCAGAGACATAAGGCATGGTATTTTGACGCTCACAAGCTAAGCCGTCTTTTCTTAACTCGTTAATACTGGTAACAGACCAGACGTCTGCCGCCACCCCAAAATCTTGTTCTAATAAAGCTTGGGCTGCAATCACTTCACGTAAAATCGATCCCGAGCCCATTAATTGTACATGATGCTTTTCATTTTTTGCTTTAAATACGCTTTGGTTAAATAAATACAAGCCTTTGATAATGCCTTCTTCTACAGGAATGGCTTTATTTTCAGGCATGGCGGGATGGGTATAATTTTCGTTCATCACGGTAATATAAAAATAAACAGATTCTTCTAGATCTATCATGCGTTTTAAGCCATGCTGAATAATCACCGCTAATTCATAAGCAAAAGTGGGATCATAAGAAACGCAATTAGGTATGGTCCCTGCTAAAATATGGCTATGACCATCTTGATGTTGTAAGCCTTCGCCATTTAATGTCGTGCGGCCGCTGGTGCCCCCTATCAGAAAACCACGCGCGCGTGAATCGCCTGCTGCCCAAGCCAAATCGCCAATGCGCTGAAATCCAAACATAGAATAATAAATATAAAACGGTATCATCGTTAAATTATGTGTACTGTAACTGGTGGCAGCCGCCAACCAAGAACAAAAAGCGCCTGCTTCGTTAATGCCTTCTTCTAAAATTTGACCGTCGAGGGCTTCTTTGTAAAACATCACTTGTTCAGAATCGACGGGCTGATATTTTTGACCTGAACTAGAATAAATTCCGAGTTGTCTAAACAAACCTTCCATTCCAAAAGTACGCGCTTCATCGGGTACAATGGGGACTATATATTTGCCAATATTTTTATCTTTGGTTAATGCTGTTAAAATCCGAACAAAGGCCATGGTTGTAGACAATTCTCTGTCTTCAGAGCTGGCTAATAATGCACTAAATATACTCAAATTTGGCAAAATATATTTAGGATGTGTGGCCTGTACTCGCCTAGCAGGCATATGCCCACCCAAAGCTTGGCGCCTTTTTTTAAGATATTGCATTTCTGGACTGCTGTTATCTGGCTTATAAAATGGCAAATTTTCTAGTTGATCGTCGGGAATGGCAATATTAAACCTGTCTCTAAAAGCCCGAATTTCGTCGATATTCAGTTTTTTAGTATTATGCGCTGTATTTAACGCTTCGCCCGCTTTACCTAAACCATAGCCTTTAACTGTTTTGGCTAAAATAACCGTCGGCTGGCCTGTGTGATTCATTGCAGCATGATAGGCTGAGTACACTTTGTCGAAATCATGACCCCCACGCTTTAACCGCCAAATATCCTCGTCACTTAAATCGGCAACTAATTTTTTTAAGGCTTCGTTTTTGCCAAAAAAATGTTCTCGTGTATAGGCGCCGCCTTTGGCTTTATAATTTTGATATTCCCCATCGACCACTTCTTCCATGCGTTGCTGTAATTCGCCTGCTGTGTCTGCAGCCAATAACTTGTCCCAACCTTTGCCCCAAATGGTTTTAATCACATTCCAGCCTGCACCTGCAAAAATGCCTTCGAGTTCTTGAATAATTTTACCATTGCCTCGAACTGGGCCATCTAAGCGTTGTAAATTGCAATTAATCACAAAAATTAAATTATCGAGTTTTTCGCGTGCTGGCAGCGTAATGGCGCCTAAAGATTCGGGTTCATCCATTTCACCATCACCACAAAAACACCATACTTTTCGATTGGATTTGGGGAGCAAATTTCGATTTTCTAAATAACGCATATACCGCGCTTGATAAATGGCCTGTAAGGGCCCCAAGCCCATTGAAACCGTCGGAAATTGCCAGTAACTTGGCATTAACCAAGGATGTGGATAAGAGCTGACGCCTTGCTTATCTACTTCACGTCTAAAATGCACCAATTGATTTTCAGACAATTCACCCAGCAAATAAGAACGTGCATAAATACCAGGAGAAGCATGGCCTTGTATATATAATAAATCGCCGCCCGATTCGTGATTTAAGCCTCTAAAAAAATGCGTAAAGCCCACATCGTATAACGTGGCAGAAGAACTAAATGTCCCAATATGCCCGCCCAAAGAAGCATCGACTTGTTGCGCGCGCACCACCATGATCATCGCATTCCAACGAATTAAGCCTCGAATGCGTTGCTCTAAATGCACATCGCCAGGTATGGCTGGTTGATTATTTAATTTGATGGTATTGCAATACGGGGTATTTTTTTGCCAAACTGAAATACCCGAAGTTCGAGCAGACTCGGTTAATTTATCGAGAATAAACTGAGCTCGAGCAGGACCGTCTTGTTTTATAACGGATTGTAAGGCAGATAACCATTCTTGTGTTTCTAAAAAATCAATATCTTGCATAGGCAACCAACTTTTTTAGTTGTAAATAATAATGCCCGGAATTATATCACGCTGAGCGCTGCTCGATAGGCCTTCCAATCGAAAAAAGGACCTGGATCAGACTTTCTATCTGGTGCAATAGCTTGATGACCGACTATATTACTCAGCGAAATGCTGGGATAAGCCTGCCTAATGGCCTCAGTGCATAAAATTAAGCTTGTATACTGGCTTTTTGAAAAAGTCTCGTGCTCTGTACCTTCCAACTCTATGCCAATAGAAAAATCATTACAGGCTTCTCTCTCATTAAAATAAGACACTCCGGCATGCCAAGCTCTGTGGCTAAAAGGCACAAATTGAATGATTTGGCCATTTCGTCTAATAAATACATGTGCGGAGACTTTAAGTGTGTGAATTTGCTGATAATACTTATGCTGGGCCAGATCTAAGCGATTACAAAAAAAATCGCACACGGCATTGCCTGTATATATCCCTGGGGGCAAGCTAATACAATGAATGACCAATAAATCAATAATGATATCAGGTGGGCGTTCATTAAAATTGGGCGAAGGCATAAATAAAACGGGGTTTTCTGCAGGATAATTTTGCAGCAACCCCGTTTGTAGATTCACTTGCATTATTTTTTGGTTTTATTTTTATCTAACTTTTTATCTAACATCAGCTTAAAGCTTACTTTATATTCAGCCCCATCTCCTGATAACACAAAATGGCCTCGCTCACCTTCATGTTTAACAATGGCTTTGTTCGGAATGCTCCACTCTTGTTGTAACTTGCCTTTTTCCATGTACACTTTTAATTTAACCGATCCGATTAAATCATCGACATCCCAAGGTGGCGCATCCGATTCAATCACAGAAATAATCAGTTCTACCGATTCGCCATCTTGAATAGACTTTTTCCATAATGACACCTGTTTGATTTTACTGGCAAATTTTGACAGCCAATGCGAAGGGTACTCAGGAATACGGTGCATCGCGGGTTTATCAACAGAAGAATACTCTGTGATATTTAGATAAATATCATCTGCAGACAAATGTTCAGCTGTTTTAACCACTTCAATATTTTCAAGCATTAAGATAACCGCTGTGGTATGCCCTGTTTTCGCGAAAACAGGAAAAACAGGAAAAACAACTAAAGCACACGCAGTAAAAAAACTAATGCCTATTTTAACTAACCAGCGATTCTTCATACATATCCCTATGTCTCTGTTTTTTAAACTTTGCTAATACACTGTACATCACAGGAACCACAAATAACGTTAATACCGTTCCAAATATCATGCCACCTACAATCACTAAACCAATTTGTTGACGCGCTTCAGAACCTGCCCCCGAGGCAATGGCTAAGGGCAAAGCCCCCAAAACCATGGCGCCAGTGGTCATCAAAATAGGCCTAAATCTAACTAAGGCAGCTTGCTTTACCGCTTCAAGCGCATTTTTATTTACATTATTATTTAAATTATTATTTAAATAATTATTTAAGTAATTATTATAGTATAGCTCATTGGCAAATTGGACTATTAATACCCCATGTTTGGTAATTAAGCCTATTAACGTAATTAAACCAATCTGACTAAACACATTTAAACTTGCCCCAAATACCTTCATCAGACTTAAAGCCCCTAATATCCCTAAAGGTACGGTTAATAAAATCACAAAGGGATCTATTAGGCTTTCAAACTGAGCCGCCAACACTAAATAAATGACCAGTAATGCCACAAAAAAAACAAACCCTAAGGTTCCTGAAGATTGTTTATAATTACGAGAAGCCCCATCAAAATCATAATTCGCGGCCCCATCGGTATTGACTTGTTCCAAGCTTTTTTCTAAAAACTGCAAGCCTTCTCCCAAGCTATAATTAGGCGCCAAAGAAGCTGAAAGGGTAAAAGAACGCAATTTATTAAAATGATTTAAAGACGCTGGAGTAATGTTTTCAGTCAGCTCTACAAAATTAGATAAGGCAACCATCTCTCCATTTTTAGTTCGCACCCGAATATTTAAAATATCGCTTGGATTTTCACGCTGTGAAGCAACTGATCTCAACATCACATCGTATTGTTTTCCATTTTGCTGATAATAAGTGATTTGTTGGCCACCTAATAAAATATTTAAGGTTTGACCAATAGTATCAACCGATACCCCACTGCTGGCAGCTTTATCTCGATTCACTTTAATTAAAACCTGAGGCTTTTGAATTTTTAAAGTGGTATCGACATTTATTAATTTAGGATTAGCCCGAACTTTGGCCATGAATTTATTGGATAATGCCACCAAATCTTCGTGAGAGCCAGATAATTGCACCACAAAAGAAACTGGCCCGCCAAAACCGCCTTCTTCTAAAGTAGAAGGGGGGCTTACCGCAAAAGACAAAATGCCAGGTATACCAAATAATTGGCCACTTAATTGCTGTACAATTTCATCTTGACTACGCTTGCGCTCATCCCAATTCTTAAGCCCTAAAAAAGCCAGTGATCGCGTCACATTAGGATAACCGACAATATAAAAATAGCGGTTAATTTCTGGCGTTTTTTCTACCATCGATTTAATATTCCAGGCATATTTATCAGTATATTCTTTGGTTGACCCTTCTGGCGCAATGCCAATGGCAATGGCAAAACCCCTATCTTCTTTGGGCGCCAACTCAGAAGGCAAAGAACTAAATAAAAAAACATTCAGCCCTAACGCCACTGCAATGCCAACAAAAACATATACTTTATTTTTTAATACGGCTTCTAATAATTTAGCATAACCTGCCGTCAGGCCCACTAAAGCTTGCTCGATTATCGTGTAAAATTTATTCTGCTGTGTAGCTGGCTGATGTTTTAAAATTCGGCCACACATCATGGGCGTCAGGGTTAATGCCGTAAATCCTGAAATTAACACACTACCTGCCAACACCACCGCAAATTCAGTAAATAATTTTCCGATACGGCCTTCTGTGAAGCTTAAAGGCAAAAATACGGCGGCCAAAGTAATGGTCATGGCTATTACTGCCGAGCTAATTTCTCGCATGCCCTTTAGTGCGGCTTGAAGGGGCTTTTCGCCTTTTTCGATATGCCTATAAATATTTTCTAAGACCACAATTGCATCATCCACCACCAAACCAATGGCCAATACCATGGCTAATAGCGTGAGCGTATTAATACTAAAATGATTTAGATACATAATCGAAAAAGTACCAATTAAAGCGAGCGGAATGGTCACAATAGGAATAATCGTTGCTCTGACCGAGCGCAAAAACAAAAAGATAACTAAAATCACCAAACCTACGGCTTCAAATAAAGTATGGTTTACGGCCTTAATCGATTCTCGAATATTTTCAGTCGAATCATAAGCCAATTCAACTTTCATGCCAGAAGGCAAGGTTTTAGTAATTTGCTTCATTACTAAGTTTAAATCATTGGCAATTTCTAATGGATTGGCTGTTGATTGTTTAATCACGCCTAACCCTAAGGTACTGTTACCGTTATAGCGGGCTAAAAATCTATCGTCTCTTGGGCCAATTTCTACATTAGCCACTTCACCCAATTTGACTAAATAATCTTGTGTTTGCTTAACGATAATTTCTTTAAATTCCTCTGGCTTAACCAGCTCAGTTTTGGCTAAAACCGTAAATTCTCTGTCTTTACTTTCAATTCGGCCACTTGGGATTTCAACATTTTGTTTTTGTAAGGCATCGGCTATATCCCCTACCGTGACGCCATAAGCCGATAAGCGCTCATTATCCAGCCAAATTCGCATGGCATATCGACGCTCACCCACAATATAAACACGCGCCACCCCAGAAATTACTTCAATTTTATCTTTCACAAATCTATCGGCATAATCACTGATTTCCATCAGATTATGCCGAGTACTTGAGAGTGCTAACCAAATAATAGGATCGGCATCTGCTTCTACTTTAGAAATAACCGAATCGTCTGCGCCTTTAGGTAAGGCTTTTTTAGCGCGAGAAACTCTGTCTCTTACATCATTAGAGGCATCATCAATATTTCTAGAAGGCTTAAATCGTAGCGTAATTTGGCTTTTTTCATCTACTGTGCTAGAGCTCATATAATCTACGCCTTCGATACCTGAAAGCATTTCTTCTAGCTTTTGGGTGATTTGGCTTTCAACGATCGTCGCGTTAGCGCCCTCATAATAAGTCTCGACATTAACCACAGGAACAGATACGTTCGGGAACTCACGTACCGTGAGCATATTAAAAGTCATGATGCCTGCAAGCAGAATTAATAAATTAATTACTGTCGCGAAAACAGGCCGTTTAATGCAAAAATCTGAAAGCTTCATTTAGTTAATGCCCTTTTATCACCCTAATTGGTGCATGGGGAAATAAGCGGACATGTCCACTGCTAATAACCTTGTCATCTTGTGAAATACCCCTGGTGACTTCAACCAAGCCATTTTCATGCACTCCTGTTATCACAGGCTGAATGGTTGCTTCTGGCTGTTTGTCTTTATTTAATTTAACCAAATAAACAAAAGTATTATTTTCTACTTCTAAATGATTATATTGAATGGCTTGCTCGGGCACTAATAAAGCTTTTTCATGTGTTTCAATAATTAATTCTACTTTAGCAAATAATCCAGGTCTGAGCACTAAATCAGGATTTGCAATTTGAGCTTGTAATAAAACCGTTCTGCCACTGAGATCAATTTGGGGATCAATGGCAATAACTTTACCGGTAAATTTTTGATCTCGATAAGCCCCTACCTCAATTTCAACCACTTGCCCTACTTTTAAAATTTGATAATGGCTTTCTGGCAATCTAAAATTCAGTTTCAGGCTACTGATATCGGTTAAGTTCGCTATCACTTGGCCTGGGGTAATATATTCACCTGCATCAATTTTAGTAATACCGATATAGCCTTTAAAAGGCGCCCGAATTTGGGTTTTTTCGAGCTGAGCTTCAGCAAATGCAACATTGGCTTCATTAATGTTCAACTCGGATAAAGCCTGATCGACTTCGCTTTGCGCCCCACTGCCTTTTTTCAGCAAAGATTTGGCCCGTTCATATTTTAGCTGGCTTAAATTAAGGGCTGCTTTTGTTTTTCTGAGTTGGGACTGTAACACTATATCGTCTAGATAAATCAGCACATCATTTTTATTAAGCAATTGTCCTTCTTTGAAGGGCAACTGAGTAATTCTACCTGCTATTTCAGAGGTCACCGTTATTTCTTGCTGGGGATATAAAGTCCCCGTAGCATTGAGCTTTTTATGAACTGTTTTTATTTGAGGTATACTGGCCTCAACCGGCATGCCCATCATAGGCGGGGCGCCCCCTGTTGCCTTATCCCCACAAGCCACCAGCAAACTGCTTATCCAGATGATTAGAATCATTAAAGTGATTAAAGTCATTCGTTTTTTAGCTAAGCGCTTGCTTATTTTCAACATTTTTGTTCGTTTTTGTTTCATGGGGTCCCAAAAATAATCTATCCATATTTATGCATCATAAAATAACCAATCATGCTATCAGCAAAATTACAGGCTATCAAGCATGCTATGCCAAAATATTGAGCATAATATCGATCATAATTTGAACTTTATTTAAGCTTTTCTACTCAAATTAGTAATATATTAGTAATATATAAATAAAAAAATAAAAACTAGTACTATAGCTATTATCGTAGCTAGTACCATAGTCCAATAAAATTAAGGCTTTTAACATGTTTTGATGAGATCTAGGCTTAATGCATATATATTTGGAGTCACAATATGACAAACTTAAATGCACATACTAAATCAGTAAAATCAGACCCATTACTAAACATAAGTTCGACCGAAAAAAATATACCCGCCGGCCTGATTTTGGCTAGATCTGAAGACACGAGTTTACCTACTCCCTTGGTAACAGAGCAAAATCAAGATAAAAATCAAGATAAACATAACCTTACAAACCAAAAAAATCAAACAGATCAAACAGATCAAGCACCCGCAACATCTGATAGCACAGAGAATCTATCGCACGATGCCCAAAGCTTATTAAATTTAGAACAAATGACTTTTTTAAATCAACTGGCCTCTAAACTCGGCCAAGACGATTCGGGCCATTCTGATTCGGGCCTCACGCAAAGTGGGCAGTTAGATGCAGTAGAAGATACTCGATATGATTGGAGTAAAGCTCCCTCTGTATCAGAAGAAGTAAAAGCAGCTTTTCAACCTAATATTCCCCTCATTTCTGAGCCCGAACCTTGCGATCAACCTAAGATTCCTGAACAAACTATTGACTTTCATAATACTGTAAATAAAGACGAAAATAATCAAGTTGTTTCTACTCTTAATAAAGTTTTTGAATCAGACTTACCTTCAGAGAGTGCTACATTTAATTATGATTCTTCTACCTATTATTTTAGCGGGAATTTATTTAACACGCTTGACCCACATGCCTTTAATTTTGGCGACTATACCCTTGACCAAATTAACATTACAGATTTAGGCTTATTTTTCCAATCTTATACCGTTGACAAGACGACTAATCCTGATAATTGGATATTAACCAGCGATCATTTTATTTTTACTTTAGACACGACTGGGGCCGATAAAGGGGACTATAGCTATACCCTAACGGATAATGTTTATAATACCCCTAACCCAAGCGATCCCCAGAATAATGATGACTTTTTAGATAAGATTCGCATTACCTTAACGCCTAATCCAATTGACGATGATTGCATTCCACCTTCTACTGATATCACCCTAGAAGTTCGGGTGGTAGATGATGCACAAACCGCCAATGACGATACGTTTGATATGGATCAAAATTCTTTTACTCTTATTACCGGTAATCTATTAGATAACGACAACCCAAGTGCAGACTATATACCAGATAGTGCTAACTCGACTAAGGGCATGCGCGTCATCTCTGTTGATGTCCCAGGATTCGGATTAACGGATGTGCTACCTAATATAGATAATATATTTACGGATAACCTTAAAGGCACAATATTCACAATACATCAAAATGGGGAATTCACTTATAATGGAAATCCTATGGATGGATCTAC
>CANJMM010000016.1 GCA_947475765.1 Legionellales bacterium
ATCCAAGGGGGTTTTAAAACCCCTTTATTTTTGCAGGCTTTTCTTTTCGCCCCCTTTGATAGGGGGCCGACAGCGCAGCTGGCGGGGGGATGTTCACAGTAATTTTGAAAAAAATTTTTCTTTTAAGCTGTAGTTAGCTGCTTGAAGTGATTAATGTCGGCTTTAAGATAGAGTTTAAAATCAAATTAGCTCGCCCTGCTCAGAAATCAGCATTTGAAAATCGGGCGTCAAACCAGCCCACTCGACTAAATCTACTCTCATCGGTAAATCTGAATTAGAAAAATCTTCTCTAAGATTTGCTATTTTATCTATTGATAATAATTCTTGCCCCATAATACATAAATCCAGATCAGAATAAGGTTTAATCTGACCCTTCACGCGTGAGCCAAAAACCATCACTTTTTTTTCTGGAAGATGCTTTTCTAAAATAGTGCGCACCAAAGAAAGATACGCTAATTCTAAATAAATCATCCCTTATTTATCCGTTTTTGTAATTCAGCCACTAAAAATTCTGCCTCATTTAAAAAAACAGGGATAATTAAAAAAACTTCTTTCGCTTTAGATTCATTATAAGCATGACTGGTATTATTTCTAGCTTCTCGAAAAGTAAACCATAATGGGACCTGCTGAATTAAACCAATTTCACCGGCTATTCTGAGTAAATCTCTAAAATTTAACTGATCTATTTTTTCAGTTATGGCTGACTCTTGTTCAAGATATCTTTTAATAAATTTTATACTGAGTTCATAGCTATACTCAAATCGTTGAATACACCCATCTCTTACTTCCAAATCTTGGTTGTTTTGAGCTGCACGAGCAAGGCCATTGGCTAAGCTCAGCAATGCATTTTTAAGTGGCTGAATGATTAACGTCATTCGTCAGTATCTCCACCTAAATCAACCCCAAATTTTTCACGGCTGCATTCAACTCTTTTACTGCCTGAATAGAGCGTTGTAAATTATCTTTTTCTTCAGGAGATAAAGCAATTTCAATAATTTCTTCTACTCCGCCACAACCAATTTTAACCGGCACCCCCACAAACAAGCTTTCTTCTACGCCATATTGGCCAGACTTTAATTTAGCCGCGCAAGGTAAAATTCGTTTTTTATCAAATAAATAAGACTCAGCCATTTGAATAGCCGAGGTGGCAGGGGCATAAAATGCCGAACCTGTTTTCAACAAAGCCACAATTTCACCGCCCCCTTGGCGGGTACGTTGCACAATTTCATTTAATCTTTTTTGCGTAATTTTATTTTGTTTGACGAGTTGATCTAAGCTTACCCCAGCAATGTTACTAAGCTGAGTTAAAGGCACCATGGTATCTCCATGCCCACCTAAAACATAAGCCTGAACTTGATTCACTGAAGTCTGAAATTCTTCGGCTAAAAAAGTTCTAAACCGAGCTGAATCTAATACCCCAGCCATACCGACTATTTTACTATCGGGGGTACCACTAAAATCTTGTAACACTTTGACCATGACATCAAGCGGATTGGTAATACATATAACAAAAGCATTGGGTAAGTGTTGCTTAATGCCCTCACCCACTTGTTTCATGATATTCGCATTAACGGCTAATAAATCATCACGACTCATTCCGGGCTTTCTGGGTAAGCCAGCTGTCACAATTACTACGTCGGCATTTTTTAAATCCGCATAATCATTAGTGCCTGTAATTTTACCATCAAAGCCTTCAACCGGCCCACATTGCCTTAAATCTAGCGCTTTACCCTGAGGTATCCCTTCGGCAATATCATATAAAAACACATCGCCTAAGTTTTTAAGCAAGCACAAATGAGCCAGCGTTCCACCAATATTGCCTGCACCAATTAATGCAATTTTATGATTTGCCATAATATACTCTTCCTTGATTTATCTAATGGATTTTAATTAAAATATCACGTGACAAAATCACGTCATTATTTATAAAACCGGCTCTGTTTTTAACTGCTTCTTTTCTTCTATTTTAGGGTAATGTGCTGGATAAGCTGCTCTGGCCACACCAGTTTGAATGGCGGCTAACGCGACTTTTGAAGCAACAGCCTCTAATAAACGAGCATCCATGGGTTTAGGTAAAATGTACCCTGAACCAAATGCCAGCCCTGTTTCTAGACCATAAGCCTCTAATACTGCTTGTGGCACAGCTTGCTTGCTCAAAGATCGTATTGCTTCTACGGCAGCAAGTTTCATTTCTATATTAATTGTAGTCGCCTTCACATCGAGTGCGCCTCTAAAAATATAAGGGAAACACAAAACATTATTCACTTGGTTTGGATAATCACTTCTGCCTGTTGCCATAATTAAATCTTGACGACAAGCATGTGCCGTTTCCCAATCAATTTCAGGATCGGGATTAGATAAAGCAAATACAATAGGATTTGCTGCCATGGATTTTAGTAACTTAGCAGATAATAAATTTGCCCCTGATAAGCCAATAAACACATCTGCGCCTTCTATGGCTTCTTCTAGAGTCCGCTTTTCTGTTTCACAGGCTAAAGACTGCTTATACGCATTTAAGTCTGTGCGACCTGTATGAATAATACCCGTTCTATCAATCATAAATAAATGATCGCGCTTCGCGCCCAATGTGAGTAATAAACGCATAGAGGCAATCCCTGCTGCCCCTGCGCCTAAACACACTATTTTGACTTCACTTAATTTTTTTTGTTGTATTTCTAAGGCATTTAATAAGCCTGCGGCAATAATAATAGCCGTACCATGTTGATCATCATGGAAAACAGGGATATCTAGTTTTTCAATCAGGGCCTCTTCAATTTCAAAGCATTCTGGCCCTCGAATATCTTCTAGATTAATGCCACCAAAAGTGGGGGCAATGCGCGCAACCGTATCAATAAAATCAGCAGGATCTAGGGCATCTACTTCAATGTCAAACACATCGATATTCGCAAAACGCTTAAATAATACGGCTTTGCCTTCCATGACTGGTTTAGCCGCAAGTGGGCCCACGTTACCTAAGCCTAAAACAGCCGTTCCATTTGTAATAACACCAACTAAATTTGATTTGGCCGTATATAACTCCGCCAACGCTGGATTTTCTGCAATGGCTCGAACTGGCTCTGCAACCCCGGGAGAATAGGCTAAGGATAAATCCAATTGTGTTTCAGTTGGCTTAGTAATGGCTATCTCTAGTTTCCCAGGTTTAGGATACTGATGATAATCTAAAGCATTTTGTTTAAAATTGGCTAACTTGGTGGACATCGAACAACCCTCACCGATTTATAATAGAAGATCATTGGCAAAAATATCGCCTAAAAATAAGGCGCCATAAAGCGCCTATTTTTTAAAAAAATTTTAAAGATTACTCAGCCGTAGGTTGAGTAACGCCATAACGACGCATAAATTGATCTACACGACCTTCTGTGTCTAAAATTTTCTGTTTACCCGTAAAAAACGGATGGCAAGCATTGCACACTTCTACTTTTAGCTCGGATTGAGCATAAGTAGAACGTATGTCAAAACGACTACCACAACCACAAGATACGGTAATCATTTTATAATTTGGGTGGATCTCAGCTTTCATAACAGACGAATCCTTAATTAAAACTTATAAGAGGCCACTACAGCACTCATCTCAATGCCGGATCATATAGAAAGCTGTAATATAAAGCAACTCGATTTTTACTTTATTTTTACTTTATTTTTAATTCGTTTTTTTCCAAATATCTGGCTCCCCTTCTTGCCATAAATGAATATCGGTGGGCACTTTAATTCGTGTATCTACATCCCACTGAATCTCTCCGGTAGTATGGTTGCACACATCTTCTATGGCATCTTGAGCCTCGTTATAAGCTCTAATTGTCGTGTCATCCATGCCTAAATAATAACGATGATGGTTATCACCATCATGATTTTCGTCACCTTCTTGGTTTGAGACAATCCAAAAAGTACCTAACTTCGTTTTAAGGTGCCACATATGATTGCTCCCCTTTGATCCGTGCTGATCTGAATAATTTATTATACCCAAAAAATAAGTTATTTATCAAGGTTATTTAAAATATTAATAAAATCATTTTCTACTGATACACTACTTATATATAACAGCCTGAAAATGTTTAAATAAGGGCTATCAACTGAGATAAGACTGCGATAATCGCTATACACGTGGAGGCCCAGTAAATTTAATGACTAAAATCAAAACCTTAACCAAAATGTGCTTTATTTTTTGTGCGCTAGCCTACAGTTTTAGCTGGCCTATACGCCTAACGGCCATGCACACGGCCATTCCTACGCCTTTATTTCAGTTGAACGCCCATGATTTACCTGTACATAACTGGGTAAAAACACTGAATACCAGTATGAGCACTGGACTGTGCCAAGCCGGAAGCCATTGGCGAAACTGCTATGACATGACTTCAGATCAATGTATAGAACTGATTCATAGCTTGACCCAAGGCTGTACCACTCGCATCATCGCGACTTTACCCAGCACCCTAACGCCAGGGGTTGCCAGTTTAGCGGGCCAACAAGTGGGCTTTTGTGTAGGCGAATTATTTCATCAGCTTGCTCAAGATCGCCTTAAATCTATTCCCGAGTGTCAAAAATGAGTGTCAATATTCTAAGCCTTTTTCAAGTGGCTATTTTAGCCTTAGTGCAAGGGATAACTGAGTTTTTACCTATCTCTAGTTCAGCGCACTTAATCTTAGTTCCTTATTTTGCCAACTGGCCGGATCAAGGCATTTTATTTGATGTTGCTGTCCATTTTGGTACTTTATTGGCGGTGACTTTATATTTTAGAAAAACCTTAATCAGTCTTGCCCTAAGTTGGATAGCCTCTATTGTAAAAAAAACCGCCACAGCAGAAAGCCGTTTAGCTTGGCAGTTGATTCTCAGCACCATTCCTGCTGTATTAGTCGGTTTATTATTTCATGATATAGTCGCAAACACCCTGCGTTCGCCTATTGTGATTGGCTTTACGACCATTATTTTTGGCTTATTATTATGGCTAAGCGATGCTCGTCATCTCAAGCTAGATAAAGCTAAAACTAAAACGCAATTAAGCTGGAAAGCCGTATTATTTGTTTCTATGGCTCAAGCCATTGCCCTTATCCCTGGAACCTCTCGTTCTGGCATTACCATGACAGCCTGTTTATTGATGGGGTTAACACGGGAAAATGCAGCCCGTTTTTCTTTCTTAATGTCTGTGCCCATTATCTTAATGGCCACAAGCTACGAAGCCTTAAGATTATACAAAGAACCCATTGATTTTTCAGGAGAAGCGCTTGGATTGGGCATTGGGATTGCTTTTATCAGTGCCTATTTTTGTATTCACTATTTTTTAAAGTTAATACCCAAAATTGGCATGTTGCCTTTTATGCTTTATCGCGTACTATTGGGCACTAGCATCTTTTTGTTGTTTACCTAAATTTTCTATGTAAAGCTGCATCTCTTGGGGTGGCATGGCTTGAGAAAAAAGATATCCTTGCATGCCGTCTACCCCTAATTGGGTCATAAAACTTTGTTGTACAATATTTCCAACCCCTTCTGCAATAATTTTCAAATTCAGGTTTTTGGCTAAAGCCACAATGGCCCTTACTACCGCTTGGTGAGCAGGGTTAGGGGCACATAACTTTTGTGTAAACGATCGGTCTATTTTAATCACATCAATGGGCAATGCTGATAAGATGCTCAAACAAGAATAGCCTGTGCCAAAATCATCCATCACTATTTCAAAACCTTCTGCTTTTAATAAAAATAATTTATTCATGATAAAATCAGTATCATGAATGAAAACACTTTCTGTGATTTCAAGTTGAAGACTTGAAGGCGAAATATCATAATTTTTAACCGTTTGTAAAATAAAATCGACAAAATCTTCTTTTAGAAATTCTTTTACCGATAAATTAATGGCTAATTTAAACGAAGGCATGTTGCGCTTACCCTGATAGCTTTGATCAATTTGATCGGCTTGCGTCCATTTTGCGTAATAGGCACAAGATACCGAAAAAATATATCGCCCTAACATAGCAATAAAACCCATTTCTTCTGCCACCTGAATAAATTCTTGGGGTGGAATGTAGCCTAAATGAGGATGATGCCATCTTGCCAAGGCTTCAACCCCCAGCAATCTTAAAGTTTTGGCTTGCAATAAAGGTTGGAAATACACTTCTAATTGATTGTTTCTCAGCGCTTTCCTAAGCTCATTGGCCAAAATGATTTTGCGTTGCGCTATTTTTTGAAAACTATCATCATAATACTGATATGAACCTTTTTCTTTTTTCTTGGCCTCTAAGAGCGCCGTTTTGGCACATTGAATAAGCGCGGTAGGATCTTGTTCATCTTGTGGATACACAGCAATTCCTGCGCTAATATTCATGAAATCAATTTCTAACTCAGCCTCAAAAGGTTGCTGTATGGCATGGATAATATACTCGATGATTTTTGCTACATTAACCGTATCGGTTATGGTATCTAATAATACTAAAAATTCATCTCCCCCAAATCTTGCGACCACATCTGTATCTCGGACAACACTTTGAATGCGTTTGGTGATTTCTTTTAAAATAAAATCGCCCCGTTGGTGGCCATAAGCTTGATTCACTGCCATAAAGCCATCGAGGCCTAAGAAAATAACAGCACAATTTGTTTTATATCGCTTGACTCGCCCCATGCTTCTTTGTAATTTTTCTACAAAAGCGTTACGGTTTAAAACCCCTGTGGTGATATCATAATTTTTTAAAAAATCATGTTCGTGTCTTGATATAGCATAATGAGAGATGTCTTTAATAGATAAGCTTATCATGTGAGCATGATGTTTCTTTACAAGCCGGGTAACTTCAACAACATAAAGCCTTGCTCGTCCAGTTGCATCTTTAGCATTCAGCTCTATCAAGTGATTCAGCTGCGTGGAAATTAGGGCTTGTTTTAAAATCAATAATTCTTTTGCTTCAAAACAACAAAAAGCTTGATCCACTGATCTTCCTATCAAAGTTTCGTTACTAAAAGAACAAAGGGCTACTGCTTTTTTATTCGCGTAAATCACTTCTCCTGAAGCCGTTAAAGCCATTACCCCTTCATTAGATTCGTTTAAGATCATTTCTGGGATAGAGGTGAACCTTCTAGGGATAAACCATAGAAATGCTAGACCTTTCTTGATTACCATGTACAATCGCACTAGCCACTCCATCATAAATTAAACAGGCATATAATGTTCTTTCGACCGAAAGAACAAAAATAGTGAACTTTAAACCATTTTTATTAATCTATTGTTTATTCATTAATCCATTAAATTTTTATAAATTAAAAATGGTGTACTAAAGTCCAGTTAATATCTATTATCTTTAAGTGTAAAGTAAGAATTGGTAGAGAGCAAAATGGCTTTAGTCTGATAAAAGCATGTAGGTGCACATGGCCATCAAAGAAAATGAAGAAAAAGACAGGTATGATTTTTCAAATTTAACTTTTGAAGAATTATTTAAAGTACCTGTGGTAGAAATGTCCTTTCGGGGTGAACCTCTGAGTGGCCCTGATTTTTTTGAACTGAATTGGTTCGACCTACACACCATCCCGGTGTTTTTAAGCACAGATAAAGACAAATTAACCTCTTCTGGGGCAGTGGACTCAACAGAAGACAGTTCCTTTGATTTTTCAGGTTTAAGCTTTGAAGAATTATTAAAAGTCCCCGTTAGAGTCAGTCGCTGGCAAGATAATGACAGTGTCCCTGAGCCTGACTTAGACAATTTAAGCTTAGAAGATTTGATGCGACTACCCGTCAGAAGAACATTTGTATCTGACTTAGATCCGGATGCTTTAAAAAAACTACTAGGCGGGGAAGATTTTTTTTCGGATTTACCTGCTACTGAAAGTGGCAACAGCGGAGGTAATAGCAGTGGTTTATTTTTTCAGGAAAACTTTGGTGGAACAGGCAGCTTTTCTAATTTTTTTGTTCCAATCAATAATAATACCAACGATAACAATCAAAATAATCTAGGCAGCAGCTTTAGTCTTCCTCCCCCTATTAATACTATTCCTGTTGCCTATAATGATGGCAATCTTCCTCTGCATAGTCCCGGTCAGTATTTTGCCATTAAAAGCTTTGGTACTGCTCCCCAAAATATAGGCAATTTATTTAATAACGATCAACCTGGTCAAGATACCCCTATTCAAATCTATAATAGTATTAACCCTTTACCAGGGATCTTGATTCTTAATTTTCAAAATGGTGATTTTAATTACTTACCGCCTGTGGCCAATAACCCTAATCCTGGCTTACCCACTGACTATGCTTTTTTTTATAGCTTAATAGATTCAAATGGATCGCTTTCAAACTATGCTTCTGTGAGTTTACGTGTTTATGATCCACCCGTTTTGCATATTAACGATGTAAAAATCATAGAAGGATCTGCTGCACTGGCTATCTTTACGGTCATATTAACAGGAGCCATTCCTATTCCCTTGAGCATTCATTATTCAACGAAAGATGGTACTGGCCAAGATCATCAGGCCATATCTGGAGAAGATTACAGCCCTATTTCTATGCTATCTGGCCATTATACTTTTAATAACCTAGATCCTTCAGTCACTTCGCAACAATTTAGCTTTTCTGTGGCCATTTTAAATGACAACATCCGTGAATTGGTGCAAAATTTTCAGGTTAAGTTAAATGTTTCTGGGACCTTTGTTAATGTTTTGGCTTCTGATTTAATAGGGGAAGGGGCTATCTCTGACCCAGATAGTTTAGAGGTTAATGATATTTTGGGCGGAAAAGTCTATGAATCGGGCTTAAATAATGGCTCAAATCCAGATCTTAGTCCAGACCCTACTCCACTTGTTCAAACAGGCAACCTATTAGCTGGCCAAAATTTTGGCCAAATCCCCTCTCCTGATAATATTGACATTTCTAGTTTAAGCTCAAGTGATCAGAGTGAAGAAGCTTTTTATAATAGCGATACGGGTATTTGGACTTTAAGCGGAAATTATTTCAAGCTTACTGTTTATAATGCAGACAGCGATGGCCATAGTAAAGGCGATTATATTTATACGCTCACCCATCCTGTTCAAAATACGGGCAATGCCGATTTTACTCAAAGTATTCAATTTAGCCTTACCCCTATTGATCCTGGCTCAGAGGTTGATCAAGACTCACGCACCGGCACAGGGACTTTAAGCATACAAATAGTCGACGATATACCAATAGCCGAAGATAATAATACAGGCTACGCTATACAAAGCAGTAATAGCAGCCAATATTCAAGTGGCAATTTATTGTCTCTTAGCACCCAAAGTGCCGATCAATCCTTACATGTTACCTCTATCCGCTATCAAAATAACCAGGGTGTATTCACAACAGTCTTGATACCAGAAGATGGAAACAGCGGTAGCATTTCGTCTTTTTATGGCACCATAGGCGGTACCTTAACCGTACATGCTGATGGCCAATATGCTTATGTGCCAAATGGAGAGGGCCCTGGAACCGGAAATATTCAGTTTGATTATACTATTCAAGATGCTGATGGCTCAATAAGTACCGCTTCAGTAGACATACAAGTTTATGCTGCCTTAATGGCCGAAAATGATATAGTGAGTGCCCAAGAGTTAGCCTTAAGTTCTAATACCCCAGTCAACGTTGCCGCTTCCAGTGGTAATCTCTTAACAAATGACAGTATTAACACAGGCCAAAAGTCTTTACTTAGCGTCAGTAGCATCGAATTTACGGTGAGTAATTTAGACCCTGATTTATCTCAAAGTTACAAAAACCAAGGGGCGAATATTATTATTACAAATGTCACAGACTCTACCGTGCAATTTCAGATCCCTGCTAATACGAATAGCACAAATCCTTTATCTATTACCCTGCCTGATTCTGCTGAATTAAAAATAGCCTCAAATGGGCACTATGATTTTTTTCAGCCTCTAGGTGGGATAAGCCAAGATACCACTTATGACTTTACTTATAGCATCACTGCCCAACAAGCCCTGCCCCTTCATCCAGGGGAGAATCAAGCACATTTAACCCTTACCCTAAATGACGGTGTGATTTATGCCAATCATGATCTCGTCTTCTGGCAATTACCAAAATATCATGAAGAAAGAGAAGAAAGAGGAGAAAGAGGAGAAAGAGGAGAAAGAGGAGAAAGAGGAGAAAGAGAAGATGCAGAACATAATGTGTTCGCCTCTACAAGCATTAACTTACTCACTAATGATGTGAATACTTTTGGCTCTACTCAGGCTCACCCTAACACTATTTATATTAGCCAAATTTCATTGGATGGGGGAAATACTTTTAACAATATATCCACCAGTCCTGAACATCCCAGTACCTTTAGGTCTCTTGGTGGCGCCCTGATTACGGTGAATAAAAATGGCGAGTTTAGTTACGCAACCAATTTAGATGATAATGTGACTCCCCCAATATTAGAAACATTCCAATATAAAATACAAAATAATGCGCATAGTTCATCTACAGGCGAAATTTCTGTTTCGACGTATAATGGCTGTTATTATTTTATGAACTTAAATGGCTCAGATGGATCGACTGCACTCAATGCAAGAGGCCAAGGCACAGTGATAGTGTCTGAGAGGGAAGGAAATAATACCTTTACCATTGATGCAAGTGGGGACAATAACTCAAACTCAGATCTTATTGTCATTCAACATCTTTCAGCAGAGGATACCCTGAAATTTACCGATGTGGTTGATCAAGATAGCCTCATTGAAAGAATCATGTCTGTATCTATAGATAGCCCCTATGCTGGAGCCAATGCACAATTTATGTTGTCAAATGGCACTCAAGTGATTATAGAAAATTTTACACCGCCTACTCCGTTTAATGCCACGCCTACTTCTACTGATTTATTAAAGGCCATAGCAGAATATGCCACTATTGTGACCACTACTTCTTAACGTAATTTATACTATGCTAAGGCTATGCGTAAAAAAACCTTTTTTTTTTCTGTTTTTATATTTTGCTGCTTTGGCCTCATACCAGCTACCGCTAGCTGGGCATTAAGCACGTCTCCAAGTCCTTTTTTAGCTCTGCCTACTGAACAAAAATACGATGCTAAAATCGCCCGATTGGGCCAAAAATTATTTCAAGATGTAAGGCTCTCCAAAGATAACCAACTGAGCTGTAACAGCTGTCATATTAACCAGTTAAACGGCATTGATTCCAGACCTAAATCAATTGGCCCAGATAATCAGATTGGCCATTTTAATACGCCGTCTTTATATAATGCCACGCTATTATCTAAATTATTTTGGGAGGGAAAAGAAAGCAATATTCATCAAGCCATTCATACCCATATACAAGACTCGACTATTATGGCCGGAAAGTGGCCAGATATTTTAGCGGCCTTATCTCATGATATCACTCTCTCTACTGAATTTAAGAATAGCTTTACCTCCGGTATCACAGATCATAATATTGTCACTGCTTTAGTACATTATCTTAACGCCTTTAATTACACCCCTTCCCGATTTGACGCCTATTTAAAAGGCAATGTTACGGCGATTAGCCCAGAAGAAAAAATTGGCTTAAAACAATTCATGTCATTAGGTTGTCATTTTTGCCATCAAGGTAAATTAATAGGTGGCAATCTGATTATGCCATTGGGCGTTATCTATCCTTATCCTGACAACCCCAATAATAAAAAATTCAGAGTGCCTTCTTTACGAAACGTCACTAAAACTGCGCCCTATTTTCATGATGGTTCTATTTCGACTTTAGAAGAAGCCATTAAAATCATGGCCAAATATCAAACTGGCAACGACTTAAAAGACAATGAAATACATAGCATTGTTTTATTTTTAAAAACCCTTGAATCCACTTTAATTAAAGTGCCAAACCATGAACCTTAGTAAAAAAATTGCGCTTTTTTCACTGTTCACTACGATTAGCGGCGTTATTTTTTATAAAATCTATGATGAAATGACCTCGCAGGCTTTTAGTTTTCAAGAAATTGAATTAAGAAATTATCGATTTCAAACCTATGACACTGAACTAAACGAATCCATTGTTCTTTCTCATTATGGCATTTTAGAAAATTACGACTCCATTGATAACTCTCTTTCTTCCCTTGAAGAAAGAGTGCAAGATCTAAAACGTATTTCTGCCAAAGTTCAAAGTAAAAATCTAAATTATTTGTTGCTTAATTTAAGTGCTTCTTTACAGGAAAAACGCGATCTGGTTGAGCAATTTAAAAAAGACAATGCCACTTTAAAAATTGCCATTTTAAATTTCTCTCAAACGCTATCTAAAATCATTGAATCTCAAAAACATGAAGAAGTAGTAGAAGCGTGTTTATCTGGCAAGTTTTCATACGAGCTAACCGACTTAACTAATTCTTTATATCGAGATATGTTAGTCTATGTAAATACGGCTAATCCCAATTTAAAAAACACCCTTCTTTCTACTATCCAGGCCATTCGGTCTTTAGCAGAAATTAGTCCGGAATTACTAAATGGATTACTGTATGCCGATTTAATTTTAATCAACGAACCCAAAGTAGACGATATCGCAGCTCAAATTTTTAATGTTAAAACAATAGACGCGTTAACTGCACTCAATTCAGAATTTAGAAGTATTTTTGAGCAATACTTAAAACAATCTAATATTAACAAAATATTATTGTATATTTTTTCTGGTATATTAGTTTGCTTACTACTCTGGGCGGTCAAACGCATACAGTCGACTATTGCCCAATTAAATGCTGAGGCAATAGAAAGAAAGCGTGCTCAAGAAGATCTTCGTATCATAAACCAAGAGCTAGAAACACGTGTCAAAGATCGTACCCAACAATTGACCACTAAAAACAAAGATCTCAAAAAAACTCTGTCCAAGCTAAAAGATACTCAAGAGCAATTGGTTCTAAACGAAAAAATGGCCTCTGTCGGTATGCTTACTGCCGGTATTTCACATGAATTGAAAAACCCGCTCAATTTTATTAACAATTTTTCAGAAGCTTCGTCTGATCTGCTTAAAGAAATTAAAACAGAACTCTCTGAATTTTATGCAAATCCCTCAGAAAAAACCAAAACTTACCTCGATGAAATGATAGCAGATTTAAGTGTGAATGCTGAGAAAGTATTAACACATGGTAGACGAGCCGATAAAATTGTTGAAAACATGCGCTTACACTCACAATCGACCCCGGCATCAAAAGCCCTAATCGATATTAATAAATTAATCGAAGAACAACTTGATTTGGCCTATCATAATTATATTGCACAAGATAAAGATTTTAAAGCCACTATCATTAAAAACTTAGATGAAAATATAGAAAAAATTACCCTAATCCCTCAAACAATGGGCCGAGCTATTTTAAATATCACCATGAATGCCCTGTATTATTTGCAGAAAAAAGAAAGACTTTATCCAGAGACTTTTGATCCTCAAATCATTGTCTCAACCACGCAAACCAATGATAAAATCGTTCTCACTATTCGCGATAATGGCCTAGGCATTCCTCAAGCCAATACCCGTAAAATTTTTGAGCCTTTTTTTACGACCAAGCCAACAGATGAAGGCACTGGCTTAGGTTTATCTATAGCTTATGACACCATTGTAAAAGAGCATGGAGGAAGCCTGCGAGTCAACTCACAAGAAGGCGAATATGCTGAATTTATTATCGAATTACCTTGCCAAAAAGCATCAACCTAAATAAGATAGTCATATATTATCTTATAAAACTAAGGAATGTGATATGGCTCGTCTCTTTTTTCCTCGTCTTGTTATTTTAGTGGTTAGCTTACTACTCAGCCATGCGACTTTTGCTGAATCAAAAACCGATTCTCGTGAGTACCATCTTAAAGCTGCCTTTTTAAGATACGTGATTAAATACGTTAATTGGCCTACTGAAGTTACAAGCAAATCTCCTAGCTCGACTCTTTGTATCTACGGAGAAGTCCCTTCTCTTGAAGGCTTGCAATCTATTACCGGAAAAGTCGTCAATGATAAAAGTATTGTGGTTCGAACCATTAGCAGCATCCCAGAAGGCATTAGCGCTCAATGTAATCTTGTCTTCGTCAGCAAGCAAAAGCAAACAGAGCAAGATCAACTGATCAAAGCTTATAAAGGCCTACCCATTTTAACCTTTGGGGATATGCCTACCTTTGCAGAAGCAGGGGGTGCCATGGGTTTTTATGTGGTAAACAACAATTTAGCCATCATGATCAACTCTGAAGCAGTTCAGCAATCTAAATTAACCATTAATCCTAAAATGCTCAAATTAGTAACAATAGTACCCCCCGCTGGAGAAACAGCCGGCTAATACTTATTATTATTTTAATTATCAAGGATAATCCCACTATGTCTCATGTACTAAATAGCGAGCCTACCTTGCCCCCAACACGTCCATTGATTCGTTCCTCTTGGATGAATTATATTCATCCTTTATCTTATGATATCACTCGTTCTGTTCTTGATTTCTTTTTAGAAGGCACCTTAAAACCCATGGCGGATTATGCTAGTACAAAATCTAATTCAGACTCTAAAATAATTTACTTAGCTAAAGCCGCCCTAGGCACAATAAGCAATTTTTTTCGTCCTATCACACAAAATTTATCGCATGTATTTGGCACAGTCATAAGCTTTGGCCCTAAATATCTTATTGGAGGAATATTGGGTTCTCTTTGGCCTCAAGAAAAAAAACAACCTTATGTATTAGATAACCAAAATATGGGCTGGATCAATCGAACCGTCACTGATTTTTCCACCCGTAATTTCCTTTCTATGGCCATAGGTGCCTTAAGCTTTAACTTAATCTTTCCTAAAATAGGCCATACTTTATTAAGCCGTTTAGGGATAGGTGCGGGAATAGGATTCGGTGCAAAACAAATTTTACCTAAACTGTTTCAATTTTTTTCCTTGGCTAAATGGCCTACCTTCACTGAGGACAAAACAAGCCTCTCTGACACCCTTTCTTCATCTGATGATGAGAGCGACACCAGCAGTCCCACTTCTCCCCATTCAGAACAACCTGGTTCGGCTAATGATCAACCTCTTGAATCTCCTGCTTCTCAGGTTTTTACACCAAGCTTTGCAGCGAACAGCATGCCGCTAAGCTTAGCTCAACAAATACAAGAACCCAACATACGTTTGCGTTTACGTTCTGCTGCCAAATCTGACAAAAAGTTGACAGGGTAAATATTTCAGATCAAAATGATGAGGTAGGCTTTTCCTACTGTGCTTTTATTATCGTTGTCAATTTGTTTCAAGGAGGAAACATGTTCACTAAACAGCAAAGTACTAATAGCCCTAATACCCTTCAGCCTATATCCACTCATTTACTCAAATGGATATCTGGTGGTCATCGTGAATCTCGACCACACAAGCCAAAATAATATGATAAAAAAAGGGGGCCTGAATGCCCCCTTTTTTTTGCCTATTTTTTTTGATCTATCATTACACACTCTACAAACAAGCCAATTGGATTACTAAATAGTTCTTTAGGCTATTTCATGGTATACTTACGAAGTCTAAAGTAAAAAAAGAGGTATCTGCGGCACTTTTCCGCACATCATGTTAACCCTTGACGCTATGCTTATTTTCCTAGCTACCCTCATCTCTATAGTTGGCTATCTACCTTACATTTCGGGTATTATTAAAGGCAAAAGCAAACCAAATCGAGTTACCTGGCTTATATGGTCTGTATTAGGTACTGTATTATGCTTTGCTAGCTTTGAGCTCAGTGATTATGACTGGATGATGATTTGTGTTCCTCTGGTGTATACCGTTGGGCCAACCATTGTTGCTATTATGTCATTTTGGTATGGTGAAGGCGGTAGCAGTAAATTTGATGTTTTTTGCTTTCTCTGTGCTTTTCTTGGACTAGGCTTATGGCTGATACTTGATATGGTTGTACTCGCATTATGGTTAAGTATTATTATTGATGGTATAGGCGCTCTGCCGACTATTCGCAAAAGTTATCTTAAGCCAAAATCCGAAAGCTTAATCGGCTGGTCTGCTTTTTCCATTGCCAATGCCCTAAATTTTGGTGTCATGTACCATCGTTTTGATGGAAATGAGTCTATACATGCTCTGGTTTACCCACTTTATTTATTCTTAATTTCTATTATTATTTTACTGGTGATGCTAAACCCAAAAATAAAATTATTATTTTACAATCTTAATATGCTGAGCAAAAAAAGCGCCTAGTTTAGTTAATAACTGGGGGATATCTTCTTTAGGTGAAATGCTTTTAATATATTGAATACTCACTGCATTCACTGGACCAGATATCGCATAAAAATATAAAATTTCTGTTCTGCTTTCTAATTGATATCGTGCTATAGCCGTTGCTACTTGATACTCTTTTTCATTTTTAAAAGCACTATTCAACATCGTAAATTCTGTGGTTTTCGCTTTTAAGCCCCCTAGTACCGAATCTCTAAAAGTATGTGCCTGTACACTTGTGTTATTTAAAATCATAACTGAAAGCAACTCAGACCATTTTTCTGCATTATTTTCAGTATTTTTAGGGATAAATTCAATCAGTCCCGTTTTTATAGCCTCTGCCAATTTATCCTGCCCAACAATAGGCGTAAATTGACTGGGTACACTGAGTTCAAGCGAAATATGCTCATTCGCATTAATTAAAAAAGACAACACTGTTGGGGTAACGGGTTCTATAGCATAGGTGCATAGCCCCATACTCAGGAATAGCTGGGAAATAATAAAAATAATATAATAAGTCAATTTAGGATATTGCATACTTAACTTAATCGGCAGACAAAGCATTTACTACAGCTAAATCGCATTGGGCCGGCTCGGACGGAGATCGGATGAGGGAAAAAAAGGATTTGCAAAAAAATTGGCATTAGCCACGCTTATTCAGTATCTCAGCGCTAAGTGCATTAATCTTATCTTTATATATTTTTTGACTCAGATAAGGATCACTTTCTTGTTGTTTATTTTTTAATTTTTCTTGTTCTTCCTGTTGAATCTTTTTTACCTCCATCTGATATTGTTCTATTTTTTTTTGTTTTCCCATCATTACAAATCCGTCTCGTTGTATCGCCTCCCTGTCAGACTCATATATTTCTATAATATTACTATCAACCCCAGAAGCATATAGATTTGAACTAGTCATAAATAATGAAAGAAATAATGACATTATTATTAAAAATCTCATAAGCCTACCTTAAAGGGATGTAACAGAAGAAGTTTGAAAAAAGACTTAAACTTAAAACGGGAGAGATAACCATTATTGTCTTATCTTCCAGATATGGTGGGCCTGCTCAGACTTGATCTTTTGCTTTGGGCGAATAATTGAAAGATTAAATATTTTATCCATAACATATTACACCATAATTCTCTTTGTTGACACTTTAGCCTTAAGCTCTACAAAAATATATAAAGTTGGCCTATCTGGTTGGCCATTCTTTTTTTCTACGAACGCTCTTTCTATTCGATTATCACTCAACCAGTTATGAAAATCATTTAAAAGCGGTCTAGTAACATATCCAATTTTTTTGCCCTGAATCAAGATCTTAATCGCATTTGGATCTATGTTATTTTCTGGTTCTGCTTCAAAAGCAACAAGAGAATCTAATGCAATTTCACCTATAGGGATTGGAGAGTGATGACGAAATCCAGTAACTTCGATCAAAAATTCATATGGCTGCTCTATCTCTTGAAAAGAAGGGATAATTGAAAATTCATCCCCTGGCAGTTTAGCACCTGAATACCCTAATAATGAAAAATCACTAATTTCTGAATTTTTAGGCAATCGGAACATTTCAAGATACTTCCCAAAGTCTTCACGACCTCTAGGAGGAAGTCGCCGTTGAAATGCCTCTAACACTCTATTATTATGAAGTTCTATCTCTACGGAAAATGCAGGATAACCAACAAAGCCAAATGATACAGCTTTTTTAAAATCTTCACTAGCATTCAAATATCTCAATTGAATGCCACTTTCATTCTTAATTAATTCCGCAACAACATAACGAAGGTGATTAGAATCATTTTCTGATTGCCAGACTAAATTTAGTTTCTTAAATTCAATAATGTGCTTAATAAAATTCATAATTAAGCCCTCAATGCTAATAAAAGTTTATTTTGTCGATATAATAATAAATTGAGCATAAATTTTGCTCGAACTTCGCTTAAACGAGGTTCTATTCTAAAAGCAGACAATCGTTGCAAAATTTCTTTAATTTGGGCATCAGAAAATTGTAAACAATTTATCATTTGATCTCTGCAATATGGAAAAGCTTCAGCCATTTTTATAATCAGATTTTCATGATTGTCTTTTTTTCTCCATTCTTGATTTAAATCCCACATAACATGAGGCTTTCCCTTTTTTACATATTTTTCAATATTAAATTTATGAAAGTCTCGCTCATATATTTCATGCCCCATACTAGTACCATTATCAAAAGCCGGAGACATCATGCTCTCAACAATTGTAGCATTAGTTTTTTCATTCCTAGAAGCTTTGTCTAAACGACCATATTTACCAACAATACCCCAGTTGCCTTGATGCCGATCTGAGTTGCCAATAAGTGCATCGAAAATTAATATTTTTGCCCATTCAATTGTCCAACATAATGGACCCCAGTTTAAGCCTTTCATGAAGTCAAAAATATCTCCAAGGTTATGTTGCAACCCTCTTTTGATATCATAATCACCAATCATTGACTGCATAACGTCACCGCCACGTATATATTCATCTTCATATTGATTATAAAACCATTCTATAACGACCCCAGAAATTTTTTCTTTACTATCGTATGCAACAAAAGCAGGGGGAACCGGAACATTAACAAGACAACCTAGCTGGTAAGCAAAAATCTCCATCCAAAACTGTTCAGGAAACACCTTCCTAGAAGTTTTAAACATATAAAGCCATGATGGCGTACAGAAATCATATGAGGTTGTATCTGCGGGCAAAATAAAGGTCGCCTTTACACGCGCACCCTCTGGGTAAACTTCATACTCTTTCGGAAAATTAGCAATATCAATTATTTGCTCAGGCTCTTGTTCTTTTAATGTTATCAAGTTGACTTCCCTGTAAATTGTATATCTTAGTTACCATTAGATGATAGACAAACAAATTTGAACTTCAAATAAAAATAAATTCACCTGTTTATTCGACACATATTCGACATGAGAATTTATTGGATTTTTAGACTGACGCTAAGTCATTGATATATATGGTGGGCCTGCTCAGACTTGAACTGAGGACCAAGGGATTATGAGTCCCCTGCTCTAACCAACTGAGCTACAGGCCCAAATTTATGATTGAAATCATACCCCAAAACACAGGAAGATCTCAAGCACTAATAGTGGATATAATTATGCTTATAATTCTTCTTCGCTATCATTCAAGAACCCGCGTAAGTCGTCTGACCTGCTTGGCTGGCGAAGTTTACGTAAGGCTTTGGCCTCAATTTGACGAATACGCTCACGCGTCACATCAAACTGTTTACCCACTTCTTCTAAAGTATGATCTGTATTCATATCAATACCAAAACGCATCCGTAAGACTTTGGCCTCTCTGGTCGTTAAGCCGGATAAAATACGCGTAGTGGCTTCTCTTAAGCCTGCCTGATTCGCTGAATCGGCAGGGGAAGAAATCCCAGTGTCTTCAATAAAATCCCCTAAATGGGAATCTTCATCATCCCCAATAGGCGTTTCCATTGAAATAGGTTCTTTGGCAATTTTCAATACTTTACGAATTTTTTCTTCCGGCATCATCATGCGCTTAGATAATTCTTCAGGGGTTGCATCGCGGCCCAATTCTTGCAGCATTTGACGTGCCACGCGATTTAATTTATTAATCGTCTCAATCATGTGCACCGGAATACGAATGGTACGCGCTTGATCCGCAATAGAACGTGTAATCGCTTGACGTATCCACCAAGTCGCATAAGTCGAAAATTTATAGCCACGACGATATTCAAACTTATCGACCGCTTTCATCAGGCCAATATTCCCTTCTTGAATCAAATCTAAAAATTGTAAGCCTCGATTGGTGTATTTTTTGGCAATAGATATCACTAATCTTAAGTTAGCTTCCACCATTTCTTTTTTGGCTCTGCGCGCTTTGGCTTCCCCTACAGAAATACAACGATGCAATTCTTTAATTTCAGGAATGGTGCGCCCCACCCGCATGCTAATATTTTGTAAATTTTTCTGATGCGAGATAATTTTTTCTTCATGCAAGGCCAAAGACTGAGAATAAGACTTGCCTTTGGCCATTTCTAACCTCACCCACCCAAAGTCCACTTCATAACCTGGGAAAGTGGTAATAAAAGTCTGTCTAGGCATTTTTGATTTTTGCACACAAACATACATAATGGCTTTTTCTTGAGCACGAATGGTTTCTAATATTTTTCTAGTATTCCCTGTCAAAGACTCAAACAACCTAGGCACTAATTTAAAAATAGAAAAAACTTCTCCTAAATGTTGATATTCTAGGGCCATGTCAGGATGAAGATAGCCTAAGGCTTTTTCTTGTTCTAAAGCTCTAGCATAAGCACGCCTTAAGTCTGCAAAATTATTTTTTGCTAATTCAGGATCTGGACCTGGTTCTAATGTATCTTCTGCATCGCCTGGCGCTTCTTCTTCGTCTTCTTTTTTTAACTTAACTTCATCCGCTGTGCCTTCTTCATCAAGCGAAACTGGAATAATTGCCGTTACATCCACGTCGAGAATAGGATCTACTATCACATCAGCAAGTGCATCAGCAAGCGCATCAGGCACTGAAAGTGCCATCTGAATAGGTTCCAAAAACCCTGTAATCACTTCTCCTACTCGAATTTCTCCGCGTTCTGCCCGTGCATAATCATGCAACACGCGCCCAACATTCGGCAAGTAACTTGCTAAAGAGGCCATCACCTGACGCATGCCCGCTTCAATGCGCTTAGCAATCTCTATTTCACCCTGGCGCGTTAATAATTCCACCGTGCCCATTTCACGCATATACATACGAACCGGATCTGTCGTACGACCAAACTCACTATCAGAGGCAACATAAGAAAGTGCTTCTGAGGTATCTAATGCGGCATCGTCTGAATCTCCGCCATTGCCTAATAATAGCGTATCTTCATCTGGCGCTTCTTCATAAACTTTAATGCCCATTTCATTGATCATGCCGATAATGTCTTCGACTTCTTCGGGATCAACAATATGATGAGGTAATAAATCGCTGACCTCAGTATAAGTCAGATAACCTTTCTCTTTGCCCGCAGCAATAAGTGCTTGAAGCTGGGATGCTTGTTGATCCTGATCAACGTAACTCATAAAACTTTACTCTCGGATGTTATTAATGCATTAATTTAATTTAATTACTTTATTTAATTTATATAATATATAAAGCCATCTGCTCGATTAACCGCTGATTGTAACGGTTCTTAGAGATTCAAACCAATATTTTTAAATTAGTTATAAAACTTGCATATTGTATATTAATAAATGCCCCCTCTTGATAAAATTATTTTTAATTGTTCTTTTTCTTCAAGAGAAAGTTCCCCTATATGGGCTTTTTTTAATAATTGTTCTGCTATATGCTTCCTTGCCTGCTGTAATATTGCTTTTATCGCCCCAGCAAACTCCTCGGCTACGCCATTTTTAGGAATCAGATCTAAACGTTCTTTAAAACGATGGTAAATACCCTGTTTGGAGCTTAGACCAGAAAAAGCTGCATTAAGTTCCAGTTTATTTTGCTCAGTGAGAGAAATATTGGTATTTAGTTGACGAACACGAGAGGCTATTTGAGGCCCCCATTCTATGCTTGCCCTTTCAAGATAGGTCAAATCCATTTCTTTTGGCAAAACAGCAGCAAGTGCCTCTGGATGCTCTGCTAATAAATACCAAGCTAATTCATTGGGTTTAATAGATTGAGGAGGCAAAGGCGCCACAATGCCTTGATAAGGGCTTTTATTTTTCTCATAGTAGGTCGACCATTTTTTTTGCCCTTGCTCTGATGATTTAGCCAGAATCGGGGGCGAATAACGCATTTCATGAGAAAGCTTTTGAAACATCATTTCTTTAAAAGATCCACGAGGCAATTTCTCTAAAAAACGCTTGATGGCCTGAGCAAAACTCGCTCGACTATCAATACTGGTCGCAGGATATTGCACCCGTAATTGTGTAAATAAAAATTCTGATAAAGGTTGTGCATTCAGCACCAAAGCACCAAAAGCGGCTGGGCCTTCTTTTCTGACAAAATCATCGGGATCTTGACCTTTAGGCAACATAATAAATTTAATGATTCGGCCATCTTCCATATGGGGCAATAAGATCTGTAAAGCCTTCCAAGCTGCTTGTTGACCCGCTTCGTCCCCATCAAAACAAAAACACACTTCTGAAAATAACCCAAAAAGTGTTTTAACATGCCCTTCTCCAAAAGCCGTCCCCATTGTGGCCATCGCAGAATAAAAACCAAACTGATGTAGTATCACCACATCCATATAGCCTTCTACTATAATCGCAGTAGGTGTTTTTTGTTTGCTCAACAAATATTCATATAATCCATATAATATCTGTTGTTTGTGAAAAACAGCCGTTTCAGGAGAATTTAAATATTTTGGTTTACTGTCATCTAATACCCTACCCCCAAAACCGACTACTCTACCTATTTTGTCTCGAATAGGGAAAATAATTCTATGACGAAATCTATCGTAATATTTCCCTGAATCGTGTTGAATCACCAATCCTGCTTGCAACAAAATTGCCCTGTCAGGAAAAAGTTGACTTAAATTATCCCATTGATTCGGTGCAAACCCTATTTGAAAATGCTTAACATTTTTACCTATTAAATCACGATTTTTTAAATATTGAATGGCCGTTTGGCGAGAAGCATTATCCAATAATTGCTTTTGATAATACTGAGTGGCTTGAGCAAGCATGTCATAAATAGGCTTAGTTTTTTCTTGCTTTTGAAGCGCTAAAGGCGTGGTAGGAATTTTCATTCCAGCCCAATCGGCTAACTTAGTCACTGCCTCGATAAAACTTAAATTATCATACGCTTCTAAAAATTGAATGCTATCCCCCCCTGTCCCACAGCCAAAACAATGATAGCGCTGCTTAGCAGAAGAGACACTAAAAGAAGGGGTTTTTTCTTGATGAAAAGGACAAAGCCCAATATAATTACCCCCCATTTTTTTTAGGGGGAGGCGCGAATGAATAAGCTCAACGATATCTACTTTTGAATGCAGCTCTTGAATAAAACTATCTGGAATTAACATCCATAGAGCCCAAAAATAAAACTAAGCCACAAAATGCTGTTTAATTAAAGTGCCCACTAAACCCATATCTGCCCGTCCTTGCATTTTTGGCTTTAAAATTGCCATAATTTTGCCCATATCTTGAATGGACTTAGCCCCTGTTTCAATCATGGCATCTGAAATCAGCTGTTTTATTTCTGACTCAGCCAAAGGCTGTGGCATAAACGATTGTATAATCACCATTTCTGCTTGTTCAATATCGACTAAATCTTGTCGCGCTGCTTTTTGAAACTGAGTAATAGAATCTCGTCTTTGTTTCAACATTTTATCTAAAATAGACAGCATTCTTGTGTCATCTACCACAATGCGCTCATCTACTTCAATCTGCTTGGCTTCAGATAAAATTAGCCTGATGGTCGTTAAGCGCACTTTTTCTTGCGCGCGCATAGCCACCTTCATGGCCTCGGTAATCAATTCTTTCAAAGACAAAGATACAGTCATGGTTCACCAAAAATAAAAAAGTTAAGCTTGAAAGTTGAGTGCCTAAAGCTTAATGACGACCGCCTTCTTTTTCAAAACGATTATCACGGCCCTGCTTCTTGCGAAAGCGCTTAACAGCAGATGCCATCGCACGTTTCTTTTGCTCAGAAGGGGGTTCAAAGAATTCGCGACGACGGATTTCTGAAAGAATCCCAGACTTTTCAACGGTTCTTTTAAAACGACGTAAAGCAGATTCAAAATTTTCATGATCTCTAACACGGATAAATGGCATGGAAAAACTATCCTCAGTCAATAATATATGTTAATTAAATTACAAAATAACTGATTCATCTAAAGAATCTCAGTTAATTGCTTCGGCATTCTACTCTAAAAGCTGGTAAACGTTAAGTTTAGCAAGAAAATAACTAAAATAAACAAAAATAAACAAAAATAAACATGGCTGTCCCAATTAATTTTCTCAAAATCAGTTATCATAAGGGCATTATGATAATCTTATGATAGTCTTAGGTATTGAAAGTTCATGTGATGACACGGGTGTCGCGCTATACAGTTCCGAGCACGGCCTACTGGCACACCAAGTACATGCCCAAAATGCCATTCATGCCCCATATGGCGGCGTGGTACCTGAGCTGGCCTCCCGCGATCATATTCGCGTTGCCCTGCCTTTAATTCACGAATTACTTGCCTCAACAGGCTTAAGCCCAAAAGCCATTCAAGGCGTTGCTTATACTAAAGGCCCAGGGTTAGCGGGCTCTTTACTCGTTGGTAGTTTATTAGCAAGAAGCTTGGCTTATGCGTGGGGATGCCCTTCTATAGGCGTGCATCATTTAGAAGGCCACTTATTGGCGCCCATGCTCGAAAACCCTCAACCCTCTTTTCCTTTTTTAGGCTTATTAGTCTCAGGTGGACATACTTTAATCATTGCGGTCAAAGCATTAGGAGAGTATGAAATTTTGGGTGAAACCCTAGATGACGCCGTAGGGGAAGCGTTTGATAAAACTGCCAAGCTGCTTGGATTAGGCTATCCAGGTGGGGCAAAATTAGCTGAGTTAGCTAAATTGTTTGTAGCCCCTGTTTCAGGAGCACCTGCCTTAAACTTTCCACGCCCTATGACGGATAGGCCAGGACTGGATTTTAGCTTTAGTGGCCTCAAAACACATGTGGCGGTAGAATTTAAAAAACAAACTGCTTTATTAGGCGAGCTGCCTGAAAGCCATAAAATCGCCATCGCCCATGCTTTTGAAACAGCTGCTGTCGATACCTTATTAATAAAAATCAAAAGGGCCCTAGCGCAAACGGGTTATACACAACTGGTGATCTCAGGCGGTGTCAGCGCCAATATCCAACTCAGAACAAAAATAGCCGAGCTCAGCCAGCATCACCAGATCTGCGCTTACTTTCCACGATTTGAATTTTGTACGGATAATGGCGCAATGATTGCCTATGTGGGTTGCCAAAGATTATTAAGAGGCGAACAAGACGGCTTAGATCTCACTATTCACCCTCGTTGGCCTTTAAATTCACTTTAATTTTAAATAAATTTTATTTAGATTTTATTTAGATTTAGCCCCAATTTTCTGTTCTTTGCCGGCATATAAATTTTGAATATTGCTGCGATGTCGCCAAATTAATAAAACCGATAACAAACTGGTAGTAATAAGATAAATCGGGACGCCAGGATACAAAAAACAAGTGAGTATTGGGGCAAAAAAAGCTGCCGTTACTGCTGCCAACGACGAATATCTAAATATAAAGGCCATGCCTAACCATATGGCGATTAATATTAGGCCTAATAAAGGCATAAACCCTAAAATCGTCCCAATCGCTGTGGCAACGCCTTTGCCCCCTTTAAATTTAAAGAAAACAGGATATAAATGCCCTAGAAATGCCCCAATGCACGCTACCGAACTTAGAAGGGGGTCTTGTAATACCTGGGAAATAGCCCATACCGGGAGTAAGCCTTTAGATAAATCGCCTAAAAGCGTATATAAGCCTGCTTTTTTACCGCCGTGCCTTAATACATTCGTCGCACCGGGATTGCCAGAGCCCACTTGCCTTGGATCGGGTAAACCCATAAATTTACACACTAATATTGCTGCCGAGATAGACCCTAAAAAATAAGAGATGCTAAAAGTGGCCAAAAGCAATCCAAAATCTACTGAAACTTTCATAGGTTAATCAACTTAATTTTATTTATGGCTAGCTAAAAATGCAATATTTATATTATATTACCCACAGTTTAAATTAAACAAAAAAATTCAGTAAATTAAATATTTAGGTATAGCTTCATGACCATTGAAAATTTAGATTGCATTTACATCAAAAATTTTGCTTGCCCTGCCTCTATCGGTATTTACCCTCATGAGAAAATTGCCCCTCAACCCCTTATCTTTCACCTTGAAGCCTATGGAAAATGGACCGAGACGGATTTTTTAGATTACGACAAAATCATTGCCTATATTCAAACTGTATTGGCTGAGCAGCATTATGAATTATTAGAAAGCTTGGTCAATAAAATAGCCGAATGTTTACTAACTCATTTTCCTGTTCAAAAATTAGTTTTAGCCATAGACAAGCCAAACGCAGTAAAAAATGCTTTAGTCGGAGTAAAGATTGAACGCACTGCCTAAGCTTTCTGCCACAGAACAAGCACATAGCCATCAATTAATTCAGGTAATACAAGAAAAAATTAGGCAAGCTGGCGGAAAAATAGCTTTTAGTGATTTTATGCAAGCCTGCTTATATACCCCACAATTAGGCTATTATAGCGCGGGGGCCATCAAATTTGGCCCTGCAGGCGATTTTGTCACGGCGCCTGAAATATCCGATTTATTTGGCCAAACCCTAGCAGAATATTATACTCAACTCAAAAAACAAGATTTCATAGACAAACCCCTAAGCATTATTGAATTAGGGGCCGGTACTGGCAAGCTTGCTTATGATATTTTAAGCCATTTAACAAAACAAAATAACTTGCCTAGTCATTATTATATTTTAGAAATATCTGCTGATTTAAAGCACAAACAACAAAATTATTTACAGCATCACTTGCCTGATTATATTCACCAAATCACCTGGCTTAGCAGCCTAGATAATCTCCCCCATTTTAATGGCAACGGTCTTATTATTGCCAATGAAGTTTTAGATGCCTTACCGGTAGATTTATTTAAACTTAAATTCAATGCTAATGCTGATACTGATACTGATCTGGAACTATACCAAACTTTTATCATCAATCATCTTGATTTACCCAATACCTTTCAAGAAATTCACTTAGCTGCCGATCCTGTTTTTAAAGCAGATCTAAACGCTATGTTAAATTTAGAAAAACTTAAGGCTGATTTTAATTGCTCAGAATATCATTCAGAAATAAACACCCATTTATTTTCTTGGCTATCGGGCATAGAAAAAATAATCACTCATGGGCAGCTTATTTTTATTGATTATGGCTTTGGCCTCAAAGAATATTATCATCCCGCTCGACACATGGGCACACTCATGTGTCATTATAAACATCGTGCTCACAGTGATTTTTTGTTGAACATTGGACTACAAGACATTACGGCTCATGTGAATTTTACCCAAGTTGCCCTGGCAGCTAAAAAACTCAATCTTAGGGTAGATAACTTTAGCACCCAGGCAGAATTTTTACTGTCACAAAATTTGGCTTTGCTTGCCGAAAAAAAAATAGCCCAAGCTACTTTAAGCAAAAATCACACGATGAAAAAAATGGCCATTGCCAATGAAATTCAAGTATTAACCGCCCCACATGAAATGGGGGAATTATTTAAAGTCTTGATTTTACACAAAGGGGAAACCAGCTCAATTGATTCTGGCCGATCGCATTTTCATCGGCTGTAAACTTAAACATACTGTCCTGCAGCCCAACCAGATGACCAGGCCCATTGAAAATTATAGCCTCCCAGCCACCCGGTTACATCCAACACTTCCCCAATAAAATATAAGCCTTTTATTTTATTGGCTTCAAAAGTTTTAGAAGAAATGCCCTGTGTGTCTACCCCCCCAATGGTTACTTCCGCTGTACGATAACCTTCTGTGCCATTAGGGGTTATTTGAAAGGCTTGAAAAAGTTCTGCTATTTTTTCAACCTCACGATGTGTAATCGCCTGTAAGCAATGGTGCTCTAATGGATGATTGGCTAATAAAATACTCACCAGTCTTTTAGGCAAACACTGCCCCAACATTTCTTTTAAACTGCTATTGGGTTTTTGTTTTTGAGCTTGTTTAAATATAGCCAAGAATAAAACATCGGGCAAAAAATTAAGCTTGAGCTTTTGCCCAGGCAACCAATAGTTCGATATTTGTAACATAGCGGGCCCACTTAAGCCTCTATGTGTAAATAACATATTTTCTCTAAACGCGGTCTCTCCTACCGAAACCACACTGTCACAGGCCACCCCAGATAACACTTCAAATTTATGCTTATCGTCAAGATGTAAGGTAAAGGGCACTAAGCCCGCTCGCACAGGTACAATATTTAAACCAAATTGTTCTGCTATTTTATAACCAAAAGGGGTTGCCCCCATCGTGGGAATAGACAAGCCGCCTGTTGCTATGACCAAAGATTGAGCATAATACACTTCTTGATTGCTAAGCTGAACTTCAAAAAAACCCTTATCAGTTTGTTTAATTTGCCCTATCATGCTATTTAAATAAATCTTTACCCCTGCATGCGCACATTCTGCTAATAACATATCCAATATGTCTTTGGCTTTATCATCACAAAATAATTGACCTAATTTTTTCTCATGGAAAGGGATTTTATAGCGCTTAACTAGCTCAATAAAATCCCACTGTGTATATCTCTTGAGCGCTGAGTGACAAAAATGAAGATTTTGTGACAAATATTTATGAGGATGAATTTCTTGATTGGTAAAATTACATCGCCCTCCCCCTGACATGAGAATTTTTTTACCTGGCTTATTGCTATGATCTAAGACCAGCACTTGACGGCCTCGTTTGCCTGCTTCCATTGCGCACATTAAGCCAGCAGCGCCTGCACCAATAATGATCACGTCTTTTTTATTATTATTATTATTATTATGATTATTTTGCATTTTATTTTTTAGTTAATTTTATAACAAATAGCTGGATTTTCCGATCATATCGTACTCTCCCCCAAATAAAAAGAGTGAACATTAAACTAGTTATTTATCTCCAGTTGACGAGAGGCATTTTGAGCTGCCCACTAAGTTGTACACAGGTGGCTTAGTTAATAAGCTTAATCTCTTAAATGCGCTTATTAGCCGGTTTCTTTAATGAAAATAATTATTAAGCTGTTGATTTTAATTGCTATTTTTTTTTATTCTGATTAGGTTTACTAAAACAGTCTCTTAAAAAATACGCTCTAAATTTGAATAAAAAAATAATTATGCACAGAGTTATCCACAGATTTTTTTAAATAAATCGGGTTGACTTATGGCTATAAAATGTGGATTAGTCAAACTTTTTTTAGTGTTGTAACTAAGTTGGTTTCCTGATAGATCGCTTAATGCACCACCGGCTTCTGTCAAAATAAGATGGCCTGCGGCAATATCCCATTCTGAAGTAGGACCCAGCCTAAGATACACATCTGCCTTATCTTCGGCTATTTTTGCCAGCTTCCAACTGCTCCCTAAAGAACTCAAATGATAAGCTTCTAACTTTCTTAAAATACTTTCTAATGCCAATACACCATGGCGACGACTGGAAATAACGCGCGTCAAAAAAGTGGGATGATGGATATCCACCTTAGCAATATTCAGCTGCTTTGCGGGGGTATCTTTTTTTGCTTCTAAAAAAGCCCCTTTGCCTTCTTGTGCATAATATAATAAATCATAATAAGGAATATATATCACCCCTAATATAGGCCGATTTTCATGAATCAAGGCAATATTCACGCTAAATTCATGGGTATGTGCCATAAATTCTTTGGTGCCATCTAAAGGATCGACCAGCCAAATCGTGGTGGCCTCTAATCTACTATCAGAAATAGCTTGATCTTCTTCTGAAATAATCGCCGCATCTAAACCATATTTTTTATTGAGCTGAGCTAGGCCCAATATTATTAACTCATGCGCTAATTTATCGGCTTGAGTTACTGGGCTTTTATCGGCTTTGAATTCAACTTGAGACAAGCATAAAACCAGCTCATCGGCTTTTTCATAAATACTTAAAATAGCCTTGCCCGCCAAACGGGCAAGTAGTGAAACTTCTTTAAGTAAATCTGGCGCTAAATCTAAGTACATGCGCTTATTTTAGCAGAAATTACCTGTATGTAGGCCTATAACGTTTTGCCTCAAGTCTTGCGCTTCTTCTTACAGGTTTAGGTTCAGGTGCGACTACAGGAGCAGGTGCTGCTAGAAAAAGCAATGGTTGAGGGCCAACCGGGACTAAATCAGGCAGATCTGCATCTTCAGGAGCATGAGCATGAGCACCATGAGCATGACCTGCAGTTAAGCTTTCAACATAAACCCTATCGCATAAATTATAGCAATCTTGATCTGCCGGCATTTGCCTAACAGGGGCATTTTCAGCCATATAAGCCCGTATGGCTGCAAGGCGATTTCCCATACGCGGCACAGCAGAATATAACTCTTTAAAATAAGCAGCAAAACGCATGACGGCATTATCCATGGCTTGCAAGAGCACATAACCTGTTTTATCTTCAGCAGGAGGGCTGTCTTCACGAACCTTTTTTTCAAAATTGTGCCAGGCACGCTTTAAAAAGGCAAAAGGACCTGTATAGACTGAATCCGGCAAGTTGGCCTCTGGCGCAGCAGCAGGCGGTACCTTACCCTTATTATTGGGCGCATTTAAATAGCTTAAGGCATCTATTAAGTCTTGACCGTAACCACATTCAGCCACTATTTTATCTGCTTGATAATAGGCATTCGTACGAGACATGGCATTAATCAGCAATTGACCAAAAGGCCCGACTAACAAGCCTATTAATTTAAGCGGCAAGAATTCATGTTCTTTAAAGCTTTTTAATAATTGTCCAAAATCCATGGCAATGGCGACTATCATGCCTGAAAAAGTTGAGCGTAATTTAATTTGGGCCAAGGCTTGTAAAATTAAGGCATTTAACACCAAAACGTTGCCATCCAAGTGGCTAAAAGTGCCCGTGGCAATGGCAATCATGGCTTTACCTGGATTACGGCCCGTCACCACTAATTTATGATGTGCCTCAACAAAAGTGCCTAATCGAACAGGAGGTAAAGGCGTATCCCTTGGATATTTGGCATTAATGACGCCTCTTAAATGATTCACGACTTTAGCAAGATCATATAAGACTGCTTCGCCATGAGCATTCGAAAGGCCTACCTCATAAAGTGTATCTCCGCTATCATCAGAAGTGTAGGTTAATCCTAACATCGCCGTTTGTATTTCACGTGAAAACCAAAAATTACTAAAGGCGGTTAATGCAGTCACCGCCATAACGGGTAAAATGGCCGCAATACCAGATAAAAATACCGTGCTGGCCACTATCACCGCAGCTATCATGGCTAAAGAAAGTACAGTCCTAAAATCAGGTAAAATATGATAAAAATAAGATTGTTTGCTGGTCGATTTACGGGTAAGGTATGTAATAAATTGCGTGATTGGTCCTGCTGCCATAAGTAAGATCCTCAAAGATAAGCTAGTTAGTTGTGCAAAAACTCTCTTTCCCTGAGAGAATAACTTTAATAGACGGGGGGTAGCCGTGTCAACCATGAAGGCGTAAAATTCCAGTCCATGTCAGCAAAAAAAATAAATTTAGTGTTAAAAATCGCCTTAGGCTATCCTTTGCCTCTATTTGATTATTTGGCACCGCATGATACCTCTATAGAAAATATCTGCATTGGCATGCGCATTTGTGTGCCATTTGGTAAAAAAGAAGTCATCGGCCTTATTGTCGAAAAAGGCGAATCTACACTCCCTCCCTCTAAGCTCAAAGCAGCATTGAGCTTACCCGATACTTTTGCTTTATTTTCACCCGAAATGATTACCTGGTTCAAACAGGCTGCCAATTATTATCACCACCCCATTGCTGAAGTGATATTTACAGGCTTACCTGCTTTACTCAAAAAAAATCTGCCTATTGCTCAATTGCTCAGCACCCGAAAAAGCCGCCTGGTACAGGCTACACCCCCTAAACTCGAGCATAACCCCTTAATCTTAACGCAAGAACAAGAACAAGCAATTTCGGCTATTAGCTCAAATTTAAGCCAATTTACCTGTTATTTGCTTAAAGGCATTACGGGATCGGGTAAAACAGAAGTATATTTACAAGCCATTGAACGCTGCCTACCTAAACAAGTGTTAATTTTAATTCCTGAAATTGCCCTTGCTCCTCAAACCTGTCAACGCGTAATTGATAGATTTGGTGAAAAAGCCGCTATTTATCACTCTCAGCTCTCCCCTGTTAAAAAATTAAGCGCTTGGCATGCGGCATTTTCTTCAGAAAAACAAATTATAATCGGCACGCGTTCTGCTTTATTCTTGCCCTTTAAAAACTTAGGCATGATAATGATTGACGAAGAACATGATATTTCGTTTAAACAACAAGAAGGTTTCTTATTTTCAGCTAGAGACATGGCCATATGGCGGGCAAAATTAGCGAATATCCCTATTGTTTTAGGCTCGGCAACCCCTAGCCTTGAAAGCTTACACAATACTCACTTAAATCGGTTTGTGCCTTTGGTTTTATCCGAGCGTCCTAATGAGGCAATGTTACCTAGCGTAAAACTCATTGATACCAATCTGGAAAAATTAAATCAAGGCTTATCTCACGCCTTAATTCTTGCCATGAAAAAAGCCTTGGCTTCCCATCAACAAAGCTTATTATTTATTAATCGAAGAGGCTATGCCCCCACAATTATGTGTGTTCAGTGCTTTTGGCAGGCAAAATGCCCTCACTGTGCAGGGCGTTTAACCTATCATTTACAATATGAACGATTACGCTGTCATGTCTGTGTAGGGGCATATCAGCCTTTTCCCACACACTGCCCTAGTTGTCAAAGCCCTAAAATTAAAGCCATTGGCCTAGGCACAGAAAGAGTAGAAAGCGCCTTATCCCACTTATTTCCAAATGCACAGATTGCTCGTATCGACAGCGACACCATTACTACCCCTAAAAAATTAAACACAGCTTTAGACAAAATTCATAGCGGTGAAAGCCAAATCTTAATCGGCACACAATTATTAGCCAAAGGCCATCATTTTCCTAATGTCACGGTCGTGGGCATACTTCATATTGATAGCGGCTTATATAGCACCGATTTTCGAGCAACCGAACGTACCGCCCAATTAATTACCCAAGTCTCTGGACGTGCTGGCAGAGCGAATTTGCCTGGCACGGTCTATTTGCAAACCGCCTTACCCCAACACCCCCTATTACAGGCTATCTTATTGGGTGGCTATGATGCTTTTGCCCGCTATATTCTGAACGAACGGCAACAAACCTATTTGCCCCCTTTTAGTCATTTGGCCATTATTCGGGCAAAAGGCAAATCCAAAGAAGCTTTAGTCGAAACACTCAGTTATTTAAAATCACATTTAACTTGCCAGCAAGAAGTTAAGTTGCTTGGCCCAATTATGTCTGATTCCAGCCGCCATAAAGATTTCCATCAAGCCCAATTATGGGTACTCGCAGATAAAAGAAGTGCATTGCAGCTTACTTTAAAACAACTCAGTGATTTTAGCCCCCCTTATTCAGTCAAATTAGCCATAGATGTAGACCCACTTTCTACCTATTAGCACCTATTAGCGCCTATTCGCTAAAAAACTGGTTATACTTTATGTTAAGATTAACTTTTTAAACAATAACGCACTTAATATTAATATAAGTTAGAAAAACATCTCTATGAGAGATTACGCGCATAAGCCAGGCTTAAATAGCCATCAGACAAGACTTGCTTCAAAAAAAGCAGCCCGCCCAGACATCGCGCCTGCTTGGGGTTGGACGATTTTGGGCATTGCTTTAGGATTAGGGATAGCCCTCTTAGTGGCCATGAAACTTTTTCCTAAACTTGCTGGAATTGATAGAACACTGGCAATAAGCAGCGAGCTGAATGAACCACCAAAAGAGAGAGTAGCCAGTCAAAAGCCTACAGAAGCTCCGCCTCAACCTAAATTTGATTTTTATACTTTATTACCCAATATGGAAGAAATTGAACCAAAACTTGAGCCAAAAATCGAGACTAAAGCTGAAACTAAAGTTGAGACTAAACAAGCCACGGCCCTTTCTTTTATCGTACAAGCGGCGGTTTTTCACGCTAAGCCTGCTGCGGATAACTTAAAAGCCCAGCTGACTTTACAAGGATTTGACGTTCATATTGAACCCTACCAAAAAAATAGCGCTTCTGATACGTGGTATCGGGTTTATCTTGGGCCTTTCACAGAAGAAGCTCAAGCCAAACTCGCTCAAGCCTCTTTGCAACAAACTGCTCAAGTTGCGTCTTTTGTGATAAAAAATAAGGCATAATAGCTCATGAAACAATTTTGTGGCACCACCATTGTGGCCATTCGAAAAAACAATCAAGTCGCCATTGGAGGCGATGGCCAGGTCTCTTTTGGTCAGACTATCTTAAAAGGCAATGCAAAAAAAATTCGGCGTTTATTCAACGGTAAAGTGTTAGCCGGTTTTGCAGGAGGCACCGCAGATGCCTTTACCTTATTTGAACGATTTGAAGCCAAATTAGAAAAACATCATGGCCAAATGTTACGTGCAGCGGTTGAATTAGCCAAAGACTGGCGTACGGATAAAATGTTGCGTCGATTAGAAGCCTTGCTTGCTGTGAGCAATCATGAAACTTCTCTTATTTTAACCGGAAATGGCGATGTGATTGAACCTGAAAATGGCCTGATTGCTATTGGTTCAGGCGGGCCATTTGCTCAAGCTGCGGCCAGTGCCTTGCTCACACATACCAATTTAAGTGCCAAAGAAATTGTAGAAGAATCCCTCAAAATTGCGGCTTCTATTTGTGTTTATACGAATAATAATTTTACAATAGAAGTGCTTTAAAAAAATAATTAAGCAGGTAAGTTTTATGTCTATTAACGCTATTAACGCTATCATGACCCCCCGCGAAATTGTCCTTGAGCTAGACAAACATATTATTGGTCAACAAGCGGCCAAAAAAGCGGTGGCCATTGCCCTGCGTAATCGCTATCGTCGTATGCAATTGCCAGATGACTTAAAAAACGAAGTGACCCCAAAAAATATTCTCATGATTGGACCAACCGGGGTAGGCAAAACAGAAATTGCCCGAAGACTGGCTAAATTAGCCCATGCGCCCTTTATTAAAGTCGAGGCCACTAAATTTACAGAGGTGGGTTATGTGGGCCGAGACGTAGAATCCATTATTCGGGATTTAATTGATATGGCCATTAAAATGGCGCGTGAAACTGCCCTTCGTGAAGTAGCCGATAAGGCGCTCGCCCAAGCCCATCATCGTATTTTAGACACGTTAACCGCTGTAGCTCAAGCTGATTCTCATGATGCCTTAAAAGCGCAATTACTGGCGGGCGAATTAGATAATACTGATATTGAAATTGAAGTAGCAAGCCAAAGCGTTGGCGTAGAAATTATGGCGCCTCCAGGCATGGAAGACATGACCAACCAATTACAAGGCATGTTTCAAAATTTATATGGCAATAAAACCAAAACGCGACAGCTCAAAGTCAAAGATGCCTTAAAATTAATCAAAGAAGAAGAAGCGCAAAAATTAATCAACGATGAAGACTTAAAATCTAAAGCACTTTACAATGTGGAACAAAATGGCATTGTGTTTTTAGATGAAATAGATAAAATCACCCGGCGTTCTGAATACAGTGGTGGTGGCGATATTTCACGTGAAGGCGTACAGCGCGACTTATTGCCTTTGGTCGAAGGTGCAACCGTCTCGACAAAATATGGTATGATAAAAACCGATCATATTTTATTTATTGCCTCTGGCGCCTTTCACTTATCTAAACCTTCTGATTTAATCCCAGAACTACAAGGCCGCTTACCTATACGAGTAGAACTAGAAGCCTTAAACGCAGCAGATTTTTCGCGTATTTTAACCGAACCCGACGCCAGTTTAACCAAACAATATCAAGCCTTGCTTGCAACAGAAGGGGTAACCATTACTTTTACCCCCGATGGCATTCAACGCATTGCTGAAATTGCTTTTGATATTAACGAACGCTCTGAAAATATTGGGGCCAGAAGATTGCACACAGTCATTGAAAAATTATTAGAAAGCATTTCATTTGAAGCCACCGATAGGTCGGGAGAAAGCTTTTTAATCCATTCAGATTATGTCAATAGCCAACTTGGGGCCTTAATTCAAGATCACGATCTCAGTAAATTTATATTATGAGCGAACAAAAAACCCACTTTGGTTTTAAAGAAGTCCCACTTTCTGAAAAAACAAAAAAAGTGTCAGATGTCTTTGAATCGGTTTCAAACCGTTATGACATCATGAACGATGTGATGTCTTTTGGGCTACATCGATTATGGAAACAAATCGCCTTACAATATGCTGAAATCAGACGAGGCGATCTTATTTTAGATTTAGCCGGGGGCACAGGCGATATTACGGCGCTTTTAGCCCAAAAAACAGGCCCCACAGGGCAGGTTATGTTAAGCGATTTAACTTATCCTATGATTGAAGTAGGTCGACAAAAATTAATCAATAAAGGCCTTTTAAACATTCAGTATGTTCAAGCCAATGCTGAAGTTTTGCCTTTTAAATCCAACTGTTTTGATAAAATCACCATGGGCTTTGGGCTCAGAAATGTGGCTCAAAAAGAAAAAGCCCTTTCTGCTATGGCCAGAGTACTCAAACCGGGTGGAAAAGTAATTATCTTAGAATTTTCAAAACCGACTCAAACTTTGCCTTTTTCTGGCTTATTTAATAAATTATATGATTTATATTCATTTCATATTTTGCCAAAAATGGGCGAGATCATTGCTCAAGATCGTGAAAGTTATCAGTATTTAGCCGAATCTATTCGCATGCATCCTAGCCAAGAAGCCTTATTAACCCTAATGAACACAGCGGGTTTTACAAAAACTGGCTATCAAAATTTATTAGGTGGTGTGGTCGCCATTCATTATGGAAGCAAATAACGTGCTGTCTACTTTTTTAAGTCTCGTGATTCAAAAAATCAAACAGATGGATCCAGATATTTTTACCCCGCTGAATCCGCATATTGGCAAAACAATACAACTTAATCTTAATCTTAATCTTAACCAAAAATATTTTTTACGCATAGAAAAAAATAATATTCTCTTATCTTATACGCAGACACCTACGCACAGCGCCTTTATAGCAGATTTAACGTTAACCGCAAAATTGCTTGACTTAGGTCAATTTGGCTTAGCCTATTTACAAAGTAATAAAACAGAATTCACCCACTTACTCTATCGTCATCATATACAATTTATCGGGGACATTGCTCTTTTAGAAGCCTTTCAAACCCTACTCCAACAAATGGATTTAGACTGGACGGTATTATGGTCTTCCATTGTAGGGGACAAGCTGGCGTATCCTATGACACAAATTTTCAAGCAAACTAAAAATCACCTTGCTGGCTTAGCCTTTAATGCCCAAGATAGCCTAAAAAACTATTTTTTATATGAAAACAAATACTTCGTGACAAAGCAAGAACTTGAACATTGGATCGAAAAAAATATGGCTTTAAAAAATAATGCTGAACGATTAGAAAAAAATATCGCTTTACTCAAATCTCGCATTGAGAAACTCACATGAAATTGCTCAAAAGAACCCTTAGACTTCGCTCGATAATCAAAAACTTATTAATCTATCGATTTGATGAAATTTTAGAAGAAGTAGGCATAGAAAATCATTTAAACTGGTTTAGATTATTTTTCCCTAGCCTGTGGTTTAAGCCTAAACATACACTCGATGCCCTAGAAAGAGGCCAGGCCATTCGATGCTGCTTAGAATCTTTAGGGCCTATTTTTGTTAAATTTGGCCAATTGCTTTCTACTCGTCGCGATATTGTTCCCGATGACATAGCAGATGCCTTAGCCCTGTTACAAGATCAAGTCACACCATTTGACAGTAATATAGCCAAAAAAATGATAGAAAGCCGTTTTAAGAAACCCATTTCTGATATTTTTTCTACTTTTGAAGAACATCCTTTTGCCTCTGCTTCTATGGCCCAAGTACATGGTGCGGTTTTAAAAGAAGGACAGGCTGCCATTGTTAAAATTTTGCGTCCCAATATACAAAAAAAAATCGAACAAGATCTAGAATGGATGCGCTCTCTGGCAAAATGGACCCATCGTGCTTTTCCTAAGCTTCGGCGCTTTAAGCCAATAGAAGTGGTTAAAGAATTTGAAATCACGCTATTTGATGAATTAGATTTATTAAGAGAAGCCGGCAATGCCTCTCAGCTAAAACGAAATTTTAAACATTCTGCCATTATTTATGTGCCGACTATTTATTGGGATTATACCCACCACGATATCTTAGTAATGGAACGCATTCATGGCGTGAACATTTCAGACATGGCAACGCTTAAAGCGCATGGCACCAATTTTAAATTATTAGCCGAAAGAGGCGTTGAAATATTTTTTACGCAAGTCTTTAGAGATTCTTTTTTTCATGCAGACATGCATCCTGGTAATATTTTTGTAGACATTACGGAACCTCAAAATCCTAAATATATGGCCATTGATTTTGGCATTATGGGTTCATTAACCCCAGAAGATCAACAATATTTAGCCCTAAACTTTTTGGCTTTTTTCAAAAGAGATTACCGAAAAGTAGCCGAATTACATGTGCAATCGGGCTGGGTGCCTAAAGATACACGTATCGATGCTTTTGAAGCAGCCATTCGAACGGTATGTGAACCTATTTTTGAACGCCCCCTTAAAGAAATTTCTTTTGCCCAAACGCTTATCCGCTTATTCCAAACGGCTCAACGCTTTAATATGCCCGTGCAACCACAGTTGATTTTACTGCAAAAAACCTTACTCAGCATCGAAGGCCTCGGCCGACAACTCTATCCCGATTTAGATTTATGGGCAACCGCAAAGCCTTATCTGGAAAAATGGATGAAAGAACGATTTAGTTTAAAATCGTTTATTAAAGAAATTCGGCTACAATTGCCAAGATGGATGCAGTTATTACCCCATTTGCCTGATAGAGTTTTAAAGCCTAAATAATAAGGCTATTTTTTTATAGTTTTATATTTAAACGAAAAATAAACATAAAAAAATATCGATGTAATAGAAATTAAAATTGGGACAAATAGATGAGAAATGGGAACAAGATCCAGCCATTCTAATCCTAAATACCATCTATATAAAGATAATGTAGTTAAAATTGGGGTAATAGAAGAAATAAAATAAAAATAATCTACTTTTCCAATAATAAAATCAAAGGTGGTGGCCCCTGGACCTGAAAACAGAAAAAGTGTCCTTTTCCAAAAGTTCTGCCTTTCTGGCATAGCGCGAAGGATAATAGGGTATGCTTTTAAAAAAGTTGCCCATAAAATAGAAGTAAGAGCAAGGTAAGCTAATTGATAAAAAAAAGAAATGCAATATATTTGTTTGACAGAAAGCCCTGCAGTAAATAAAAAACAGACAATTTGATTTGCCTCTTTATCTAAGCTTGGAGAATGAATAACGGTATTAATAATATCAAAGCTAGTGCCTCCTATTATTAAAAACAATCCAAATATCAAGTAGGAAAAATTCATTTTTCCAGGTAAAGCTTTAAAAGCTTTAATTGAAAAATATAGGGCTGAAATCGCACATAGCAACATTATAATAAGTACGGCATAACCACTCAAAACATTTAGATCACTGAAAAGAAAAAAACAAGTGGTCAGGCCATAGATAATCGCTAACCAATATATATATTTATAAATTTTTTTAAACATTTATACCTTTATTTAAAAAAATGATCCCCTGAGGGGATAAAACGTAACTGCTCTAATCTAAATAAAAAATCTTGAAAAATTCTAGAAGATAGTTAAAAATAAAATATGAGCCGTTGATCAAAGGTCAACGGCATCAGGCCTACATTTTATCGAGTTTGTAGGATTATCTGTCTTTATTATGGTAATGGTCCTTCTCTGGTCTTTTCGGCATGGTTGCACAACCACCCAGTATAGTTGCAGCAACCAGTACAATCAGCCCTAGAAATCCACCATTAACAGAAAGTGCTTCTTTTTCTGATAATTCACGCATACCTGATTTATTTTTTTCTTTCATTTTTTTATCCTTAATAAAATTATTTTTTAAAAATAATAATCTTCTCCTACTTTTACCGACTACTATTTTGGATAGATGATACTCATTATTATTATTTATATCAATAATTTTTTGATTCGCTTTAGCATTATACTTACCCAAAAAGTTATCTTTCTACTTCATCTTAAAGTTTTTAGACCAAGGATTTCTACCCGCATCCGTATAGCACGGCAAATTCAGGATTGATTAAAAACATGCTAAAATTTAAGGCAATGAGCAAATACCTTTAAAAACAGGAAGTTATATGTCTGATTGTATATTTTGTCGGATAGCAAGTGGCGCCATTCCCTCTGAAAAAATCCTAGATAATGAACATTTTTTTGTGATTCAAGAT